>NZ_JAHZSO010000168.1:0-283663 GCF_028421345.1 Escherichia sp. S10b | reverse complement strand
TCAGACGCCGGATAGATTCAAGCAAGCCAACTTGTCGTCAAAATCGGTGTTGCAAAAACGGGAGTGACCATAGATTCCGTTTTCCAGCCTTTTTCTCTGATCCAACGGTTAACAGTTTGTTTAGCCACACCGAGGCATTCAGCCAGTTCTTCGGTGGTCATTTTGTTGCGTAATCTTTTCATATTATTTGCTATCGCGAATCCCTAAGCGTTGTAACAATCCGATAATCCCTTCCCGCAGAAGCAAGGATGTAAACTGTTTTTGTTCAACTGGCGTCATCTCTTTCGCCAGTGTCACCAGCAATACTTCAAGCGGCGCATCACCAGAAAGGGCAGGCGCTTCTCCCTGACCTTCTGGACGTTCAGCATTGCGAATATATTCACGAACCTGTTCATTGACGTGAACCAGTCGGGCTTTGCCACCCTGGACGCCAGGTTTTGGTGACGTTGTCCAGCCTTCCTTGCGTACCCATTTATTAATGGTCTGGCGGCTATAGCCGGTCAGTCTGGCAAGTTCATCTGGTGTCATCCTCTCCTTGAACATAACAATTCCCTGAATGTATGTGGGTCTATTAGTAGTTCATTTTATAACACCACTTTACAGGAAACCGTGACATGAATAACTACTGAATGCGAGCGGTTTTCCAAAATTGTTCATTTGCCTGATTTTTCAGCGATTGAAACTACACGTTGCAATTTGCCGTTGACACATTCGGGCGGAATTCATATGATGCCGCCCGTCAACTCGACAAGCTTTACGTGACGGGGCTATAGCTCAGCTGGGAGAGCGCTTGCATGGCATGCAAGAGGTCAGCGGTTCGATCCCGCTTAGCTCCACCAAATTTTGCACCCAGCAAACTTGGTACGTAAACGCATCGTGGGGCTATAGCTCAGCTGGGAGAGCGCTTGCATGGCATGCAAGAGGTCAGCGGTTCGATCCCGCTTAGCTCCACCAAATTTCCAACCCTCGCTGCAAAGCGGGGGTTTTTTGTCTCTGCTTTTTGCCGCTTTTGTAATACAGTCTACGTCCGGGTTAGTGCCGCCTGGTGAAAGCATCATTGGATGAAAAATCGGCAACAGGCTGGCCCCCTGTTTGCTTCGCGATGCGAATAAACTTATTATTTGTGTGCCTGAAAACCCCGATCAGTGAGAGTAGTGTACTCATGTTTGTGGAGCATAACCTGATAAAAAATATCAAGATATTCACACTAGCGTTTACGCTCACCGTGGTACTTATTCAGCTATCCCGTTTTATTTCGCCACTTGCCATTATCCATTCCAGTTATATCTTTCTGGCGTGGATGCCACTGTGCGTAATGCTGTCAATCTTGTTTATCTTTGGCTGGCGCGGTGTCGTTCCCGTTTTATGCGGGATGTTTTGCACCAATCTGTGGAACTTTCATCTCTCTTTTTTACAGACTGCGGTCATGCTCGGTAGCCAGACGTTTGTCGTGTTGTGTGCCTGCGCAATATTACGCTGGCAGCTGGGGACGCGTTGGCGTTATGGATTGACCAGCCGATATGTCTGGCAACGTCTGTTCTGGCTTGGTTTGGTGACGCCGATCGGCATCAAATGCAGCATGTATCTTGTGGGGAGCTTCTTTGATTTCCCGCTAAAGATATCCACCTTTTTCGGCGATGCGGATGCCATTTTCACGGTCGTTGATTTGCTAAGCCTTTTCACCGCTGTGCTGATTTACAACATGCTTTTCTACTATCTCACTCGCATGATTGTAAGTCCCCACTTTGCGCAGATATTGTGGCGCAGGGATATCGCTCCGTCGTTGGGCAAAGAGAAACGCGCATTTACCTTAAGCTGGCTGGCAGCGTTAAGCGTGCTGCTACTTCTGTTGTGCACACCTTATGAAAACGACTTTATTGCCGGTTACTTGGTACCCGTTTTCTTCATCATCTTTACCCTCGGGGTCGGTAAGCTTCGCTATCCGTTTTTAAATCTCACCTGGGCTGTTTCAACGCTTTGCCTGCTGAATTACAACCAGAACTTTTTGCAAGGGGTGGAAACCGAATATTCGCTGGCATTTATTCTTGCGGTGCTGATTTCCTTTAGCGTTTGCCTGCTCTATATGGTGCGCATTTATCATCGCAGTGAATGGCTTAATCGCCGCTGGCATTTGCAGGCGCTGACAGATCCGTTAACGCTCCTACCCAACTTTCGTGCGTTGGAACAAGCGCCGGAGCAAGAGGCGGGCAAGAGTTTTTGCTGCCTGCGCATTGATAATCTTGAGTTTATGAGTCGTCATTACGGCTTAATGATGCGCGTTCACTGTATCCGCTCAATTTGCCGTACGCTGCTGCCGTTGATGCAGGAAAACGAAAAGTTGTATCAATTGCCGGGTAGTGAACTGCTGTTAGTGCTGAGCGGGCCGGAAACGGAAGGGCGACTCCAGCATATGGTTAACATCCTGAATAGTCGGCAAATTCACTGGAACAATACCGGGCTGGATATGGGCTATGGTGCTGCCTGGGGGCGTTTTGATGGAAATCAGGAAACCCTGCAACCCTTGTTGGGGCAGTTAAGCTGGCTGGCGGAGCAATCCTGCGCACATCATCATGTGCTGGCGCTGGATAGCAGAGAGGAGATGGTTTCCGGGCAGACCACTAAACAGGTGCTATTGCTGAATACCATTCGCACGGCGTTAGATCAGGGTGATTTGCTGCTCTACGCCCAGCCAATTCGCAACAAAGAGGGTGAAGGTTATGATGAGATCCTCGCGCGACTGAAATATGACGGCGGCATTATGACCCCGGATAAGTTTCTGCCCCTTATTGCTCAGTTTAACCTTAGCGCGCGTTTTGATTTGCAAGTGCTGGAATCCTTGTTGAAGTGGCTGGCAACACACCCTTGCGACAAAAAAGGACCGCGCTTTTCAGTCAATTTAATGCCGCTCACGCTGCTGCAAAAGAATATTGCCGGGCGGATTATTCGTCTGTTTAAGCGTTATCACATCTCCCCGCAGGCGGTCATTCTTGAGATCACCGAGGAGCAGGCGTTTTCTAACGCAGAAAGCAGCATGTACAACATCGAGCAGCTGCATAAGTTTGGTTTCCGGATTGCGATTGATGACTTTGGCACCGGATATGCCAACTACGAACGGTTAAAGCGTTTGCAGGCTGATATCATCAAAATTGATGGCGTCTTTGTGAAAGATATTGTCACGAACACGCTGGATGCGATGATTGTGAGATCAATTACCGATCTGGCGAAAGCGAAGTCATTGAGTGTGGTCGCGGAGTTTGTCGAGACGCAACAGCAGCAGGCGCTATTGCATAAGCTCGGGGTGCAATATCTGCAAGGGTATTTGATTGGTCGCCCGCAGCCATTAGCTGATTAACAGGCGTAAAAAAGCCGGGGAATGATCCCCGGCTTTTTTATGTATGGTTTTACAGCACCAGTGCTGCGATTGACGCAGACAGCACACTCACCAGGGTAGAGCCGTAAACCAGTTTCAGACCGAAGCGAGAAACCACGTTACCTTGCTCTTCATTCAGGCCTTTAACTGCACCTGCGATAATCCCGATTGAAGAGAAGTTAGCGAAGGAAACCAGGAACACAGAGATGATGCCTTCAGCACGCGGAGAGAGCGTGGAAGCAATTTTCTGCAGATCCATCATCGCAACGAACTCGTTGGAAACCAGTTTGGTCGCCATGATACTGCCCACTTGCAGTGCTTCACTGGAAGGAACACCCATCACCCATGCAATCGGATAGAAGATGTAGCCCAGGATGCCCTGGAAGGAGATGCTGTAGCCAAACCAGCCAGTCACAGTAGCAAACAGTGCGTTCAGTGCGGCGATCAGGGCGATAAAGCCGATCAGCATCGCGGCAACGATAATGGCAACCTTGAAACCTGCCAGAATGTATTCACCCAGCATTTCGAAGAAGCTCTGACCTTCGTGCAGGTTGGACATCTGAATGTTTTCTTCACTGGCATCAACACGGTAAGGGTTGATCAGCGACAGCACGATAAAGGTGCTGAACATGTTCAGTACCAGCGCCGCAACGACATATTTCGGCTCCAGCATGGTCATGTATGCACCAACGATGGACATAGATACGGTGGACATCGCCGTTGCTGCCATGGTGTACATACGATTGCGGGAGATTTTGCCGAGGATATCTTTATAGGCAATAAAGTTTTCAGACTGACCCAGAATCAGGGAGCTGACGGCGTTAAAGGATTCCAGTTTGCCCATGCCGTTGACTTTGGAGAGCAGGAAACCAATTGCGCGGATAATCACCGGCAACACGCGAATGTGCTGGAGAATACCGATCAGTGCAGAGATAAAGACGATTGGGCACAGCACTTTCAGGAAGAAGAATGCCAGGCCTTGATCATTCATGCTACCAAAGACGAAGTTAGTCCCTTCGTTGGCAAATCCGAGCAGTTTTTCGAACATTTCGGAGAAGCCTTTCACGAAGCCTAAACCAACGTCGGAGTTCAGGAAGAACCACGCCAGTAACACTTCGATAACAAGCAGTTGAATAACATAACGGATACGAATTTTTTTGCGGTCGCTGCTTACCAGCAGTGCGAGAATCGCAACAACGGCAAGTGCCAGTACAAAATGAAGGACGCGGTCCATATTTGCTCCAAATATGAGGCAGGTTAAATTTCCGTGCACATTCTATGTAACATGGTTAAGGAAAACGAGATCTGACACACACTATAATGACGTCCTGTGACAAGCTTCAAAAATAGTGATCTGTCATACATTTCTGCTATGTTGTGTATGGAAGCTGAAAGTTATGTAAATGTGCTAACATTAAACATAACCATAACATTCAAGTCATCAATCTTTTCGTAGTCATAATCCAGGTCTATCAGAGAAATCACCACAACCCATTTAAATGAATTTGATAATCATTCTCGTTTGGCATAGCATGAAACATAGCAAAGGCTATGTTTTAGAGGCACAAGATGACGAACTATCGCGTTGAGAGTAGCAGCGGACGGGCGGCGCGCAAGATGAGGCTCGCATTAATGGGACCTGCGTTCATTGCGGCGATTGGTTATATCGATCCCGGTAACTTTGCGACCAATATTCAGGCGGGTGCCAGCTTCGGCTATCAGCTACTGTGGGTTGTCGTTTGGGCCAACCTGATGGCGATGCTGATTCAGATCCTCTCTGCCAAACTAGGGATTGCCACCGGTAAAAATCTGGCGGAGCAGATTCGCGATCACTATCCGCGTCCCGTAGTGTGGTTCTATTGGGTTCAGGCAGAAATTATTGCGATGGCAACCGACCTGGCGGAATTTATTGGTGCGGCGATCGGTTTTAAACTCATTCTTGGTGTCTCGTTGTTGCAGGGCGCGGTGCTGACGGGGATCGCGACTTTCCTGATTTTAATGCTGCAACGTCGCGGGCAAAAACCGCTGGAAAAAGTGATTGGTGGGTTACTGTTGTTTGTTGCCGCGGCTTACATTGTCGAGTTGATTTTTTCCCAGCCTAACCTGGCGCAGCTGGGTAAAGGAATGGTGATCCCGAGTTTACCTACTTCGGAAGCGGTCTTCCTGGCAGCAGGCGTGTTAGGGGCGACGATTATGCCGCATGTGATTTATTTGCACTCTTCGCTCACTCAGCATTTACATGGCGGTTCGCGTCAACAACGTTATTCCGCCACCAAATGGGATGTGGCTATCGCCATGACGATTGCCGGTTTTGTCAATCTGGCGATGATGGCTACAGCTGCGGCGGCGTTCCACTTTTCTGGTCATACTGGTGTTGCCGATCTTGATGAGGCTTATCTGACGCTGCAACCGCTGTTAAGCCATGCTGCGGCAACGGTCTTTGGGTTAAGTCTGGTTGCTGCCGGACTGTCCTCAACGGTGGTGGGGACACTGGCGGGGCAGGTGGTGATGCAGGGATTCATTCGCTTCCATATCCCGCTGTGGGTGCGTCGTACAGTCACCATGTTGCCGTCATTTATTGTCATTCTGATGGGATTAGATCCGACACGGATTCTGGTTATGAGTCAGGTGCTGTTAAGTTTTGGTATCGCCCTGGCGCTGGTTCCACTGCTGATTTTCACCAGTGACAGCAAGTTGATGGGCGATCTGGTGAACAGCAAACGCGTAAAACAGACAGGCTGGGTGATTGTAGTGCTGGTCGTGGCGCTAAATATCTGGTTGTTGGTGGGGACGGCGCTGGGATTGTAGTTGAATGAGCGTCGCATCTGGCACTATTGGCGGATGCGGCGTAAACGCCTTATCCGCCCTACGCGTTAAAGAGCCGGTTTGTAGGCCTGATAAGACTCGCTAGCGTCGCATCAGGCATTGTGTTCCATTGGCGAATGTGTTTAATGGCGGTGTCCATGTCCGCGGCCTTTTCCGCGATGATCGTCACGATCGCGCCAGCCTTCACGATAGCCACGCTCATACGCTTTACGCTTATCCCAGCCACGATGATAGCCATTATCATGACGCCACCAGCGGTTTTTACGCCACTCATAATTGCGATGCCAGTAGTCACGGTCGCGCCAGTGACCACCGTCCCAGTAATTACCGTAATGATCGCGATCGCCAATTTGTAATTTGATTGATGGCAGTAGGGTGATTTCACCTGCGTTTGCTGCAAGCGGGGTAAATGCCATCAGGGCGGCCGCCAGAAACAGTGACCTGAACATTGTTATTCTCCTTCACGATCGAAGCCGTCAGCGGCCTGTTAACGCAATATTACGGGGAGGTAAAGCCCCGTATCATCGCCATAACTCTTAAATCATAAAGGAGAGCATTTTTTGCTAAACGTTATCGTGGGGTGGCTGTTGCTTCGGACGATTGACCATCATCATCGGCTTACCTGCTAATAACAGCCATGCCGGAAGCATGACGATACAGAGCAGCGGTAGCAATGTGGTATTGGGTACAACGACCGCCGCCATAAAAAGACTTAACCAGCCATCGCGTGTTACCACCAGCACGATGCCGAGAATAGCGCAAGAAACGGTTATTGCCGCTGGTACGGCGGGTACGTGCTCATGCAGCATCAACCCTAATGCCACGCCGACAAACACTGCCGGGAAGATTCGCCCACCGCGAAAGCCACTGGCGGCAGCAACGACCAGGGCGGCAAGTTTAATTACCGCCAGCAAAAAGTAATCGCTGGTGCTGAAAGCCTGATTTGCCACCATCTGCTGCATCTCATCCAGCCCTTTAAACAGCGAAACTGGTCCACCAATAACCCCCAGAATACCGAGAATAAATCCGCCAATACCCAGCACGAGCACCGGATTTTTCATTTGATTCATCATCGCGTGCAACCGTGGTAAGCACCATACGGCGACCATCCCTGCTGCGATGGCAATCGCCGCGACAATTGCACCGCTGAGAATATCGGTCATTTCCATCTGTCCGTAATGCGCAATGGGCAGTGAAAAATGGGGATGGAAAAATAATCCGGTAGTAAGTGCACCAGCTGCTGCCGCCATTAATGGCGCAAAAAGACGATCCCATAGCGGAACTTCACTACTGCCATTTAAGGTTTGCGAAAATATCAACGCCGCCGCAACAGGTGTACCAAACAGCGCGCCGATGGTTCCGGCAGAGGCTAAAATAGTCCACTCCATTCGGTTGACGCGCGGTAACAGACGAGCGCCAATGGCAACCGCAAGGGCGATATTGACGGTCATGATCGGATGTTCCGGCCCCAGGCTGACGCCGCCAGCAAGACCGAGAATTAATGCTACGATAAGTCCTGGTAGCGCAGAGGGCGGAACTGGTGCGCCGATCAGCGGTTCACAGGCGGGGTCTGGTCCGGCATGACCCTGGCTGAAACGGATAACCAACCCCACCGCAATACCCGTTAGCGTTAATACACCGATGATCCAGAGAGGTGAATCCTGGGCTATCCCCAGAGTTCCCGGCAGTCGTTGCCAGAGCAAATTCTGTAATGCCGAGGCGATTTTCATCACCACAATCAGAATAAGACTGGACGCAATCCCAATTGCCACGGCGGGGAGCGATAATAACAACATGGTTCTGGCTCGCGGATGGAGCATGTTCTATTCCTTATGTGGGGTCAGATACTTAGTTTGCCCAGCTTGCAAAAAGGCATCGCTGCAATTGGTGCTGAAACGATAAAGTAAATGTGTGACCCAGATCGATATTTACAGGGAGCCTGCCTTTCCGGCGTTGTTGTTATGCCCCCAGGTATTTACAGTGTGAGAAAGAATTATTTTGACTTTAGCGGAGCAGTTGAAGAATGACAAAGTATGCATTAGTCGGTGATGTGGGCGGCACCAACGCACGTCTTGCTCTGTGTGATATTGCCAGTGGTGAAATCTCGCAGGCTAAGACCTATTCAGGGCTTGATTACCCCAGCCTCGAAGCGGTCATTCGCGTTTATCTTGAAGAACATAAGGTCGAGGTGAAAGACGGCTGTATTGCCATCGCTTGCCCAATTACCGGTGACTGGGTGGCAATGACCAACCATACCTGGGCGTTCTCAATTGCCGAAATGAAAAAGAATCTCGGTTTTAGCCATCTGGAAATTATTAACGATTTTACCGCTGTATCGATGGCGATCCCGATGCTGAAAAAAGAGCATCTGATTCAGTTTGGTGGCGCAGAACCGGTAGAAGGTAAGCCTATTGCGGTTTACGGTGCCGGAACGGGGCTTGGGGTTGCGCATCTGGTCCATGTCGATAAGCGTTGGGTAAGCTTGCCGGGCGAAGGCGGTCACGTTGATTTTGCGCCGAATAGTGAAGAAGAGGCCATTATCCTCGAAATACTGCGTGCGGAAATTGGCCATGTTTCGGCGGAACGCGTGCTTTCTGGCCCTGGGCTGGTGAATTTGTATCGCGCAATTGTGAAAGCTGACAACCGCCTGCCAGAAAATCTCAAGCCAAAAGATATTACCGAACGTGCGCTGGCTGATAGCTGCACCGATTGCCGCCGCGCGTTGTCGCTGTTTTGCGTCATTATGGGCCGTTTTGGCGGCAATCTGGCGCTCAATCTCGGGACATTTGGCGGCGTGTTTATTGCGGGCGGTATCGTGCCGCGCTTCCTTGAGTTCTTCAAAGCCTCTGGTTTCCGTGCCGCATTTGAAGATAAAGGGCGCTTTAAAGAATATGTCCATGATATTCCGGTGTATCTCATCGTCCATGACAATCCGGGTCTTCTCGGTTCCGGTGCACATTTACGCCAGACCTTAGGTCACATTCTGTAAATCCTTCCTGTTATATCGGGAGGTAACTCTCCCGATAATCTTTTAAATCATACAGTTAATTCAATTTTTCTTTGTGTCCCCTCACAAGGCCGACCTGCGTCACACTTCCATACAGCGGGATTAATTCTCCAGTAAATGCATTATTTGTCTGGTAACGGCGATTTGTTTTGCACGTTCATAATTTCACTCGTCAACTATCACTGAACGAGGAATTAACGATGAGTAAGAAACTGATTGCCTTATGTGCCTGCCCGATGGGCCTGGCTCACACTTTTATGGCCGCTCAGGCGCTGGAAGAAGCGGCGGTAGAAGCCGGTTATGAAGTGAAAATTGAAACCCAGGGCGCGGACGGCATCCAGAATCGCCTGACGGCGCAGGATATCGCCGAAGCGACCATCATCATCCATTCCGTGGCAGTTACCCCGGAAGATAACGAACGTTTCGAATCACGCGACGTTTATGAAATCACTTTGCAGGACGCAATTAAAAACGCTGTAGGCATCATCAAAGAAATCGAAGAGATGATTGCCTCTGAACAACAGTAATATTCGACAGGGATAATTGTTATGGCCATTAAAAAACGCAGTGCAACCGTTGTGCCTGGCGCATCCGGTGCGGCAGCGGCAGTTAAGAATCCGCAGGCCTCTAAAAGCAGCTTCTGGGGTGAACTCCCGCAGCATGTGATGTCAGGGATTTCACGCATGGTGCCGACCTTAATTATGGGCGGTGTGATCCTCGCTTTCAGCCAGCTGATTGCTTATAGCTGGCTTAAAATTCCTGCTGAGATCGGCATCATGGATGCTCTTAATAGCGGGAAATTCTCCGGTTTCGACCTCTCCTTACTGAAATTTGCCTGGCTGTCGCAGTCCTTCGGCGGCGTGTTGTTTGGCTTTGCTATTCCGATGTTTGCCGCTTTTGTGGCGAACTCTATCGGCGGCAAACTGGCGTTCCCGGCTGGTTTTATCGGCGGCTTGATGTCTACCCAGCCGACGCAACTGCTGAACTTCGATCCCAGCACTATGCAATGGGCGACCTCTTCGCCGGTGCCGTCCACCTTCATTGGTGCGCTGATTATATCTATCGTTGCTGGTTACCTTGTGAAATGGATGAACCAGAAAATCCAGTTACCAGATTTCCTGTTAGCGTTCAAAACCACATTTTTGCTACCGATTCTTTCCGCCATTTTTGTCATGCTGGCGATGTACTATGTCATCACCCCATTTGGTGGCTGGATCAACGGCGGTATCCGTACCGTGCTGACTGCCGCAGGTGAGAAGGGCGCGCTGATGTATGCAATGGGGATTGCCGTGGCGACCGCAATCGACCTTGGTGGCCCAATCAACAAAGCGGCAGGTTTCGTTGCCTTCAGCTTTACCACCGACCACGTATTACCGGTTACCGCGCGTTCTATCGCTATCGTTATTCCGCCGATTGGTCTGGGGCTGGCGACCATTATCGACCGTCGTTTAACCGGCAAACGCCTGTTCAACGCTCAACTTTATCCGCAGGGTAAGACCGCCATGTTCCTGGCGTTTATGGGGATCAGTGAGGGTGCGATTCCGTTTGCGCTGGAAAGCCCCATCACCGCCATTCCGTCGTATATGGTCGGCGCTATTGTCGGCTCAACCGCCGCTGTCTGGCTGGGCGCAGTGCAATGGTTCCCGGAGTCCGCTATCTGGGCATGGCCGCTGGTCACTAACCTGGGCGTCTATATGGCGGGGATCGCGCTGGGGGCAGTCATAACTGCGCTGATGGTGGTGTTCCTGCGTCTGATGATGTTCCGTAAAGGCAAATTGTTAATCGATAGCCTGTAAGAAGGAAAATCCAGATGACATTACTCGCTTCGCTGCGCGACTGGCTTAAGGCGCAACAACTGGATGCAGTGCTTCTCTCCTCACGGCAGAACAAACAGCCGCATCTGGGGATCTCCACCGGATCAGGTTATGTGGTGATTAGCCGTGAAAGTGCGCACATTCTGGTGGATTCGCGCTATTACGTTGAGGTGGAAGCCCGTGCGCAAGGCTACCAGCTGCATTTGCTTGACGCAACGAACACGCTTACCACTATCGTCAATCAAATCATTGCCGATGAACAGTTGCAAACGCTCGGTTTTGAGGGCCAGCAGGTGAGTTGGGAAACCGCGCACCGCTGGCAGTCTGAACTCAATGCGAAACTGGTTAGCGCCACGCCGGATGTGCTGCGGCAAATCAAAACGCCAGAGGAGGTGGAGATAATCCGCCTCGCCTGTGGGATTGCCGATCGCGGAGCGGAGCATATTCGCCGCTTTATTCAGGCGGGGATGAGCGAGCGCGAGATAGCCGCTGAACTGGAGTGGTTTATGCGCCAGCAGGGCGCAGAAAAAGCCTCTTTTGACACCATTGTCGCCAGCGGCTGGCGCGGGGCGCTGCCGCACGGCAAAGCCAGCGACAAGATTGTTGCAGCGGGCGAGTTTGTCACTCTCGATTTTGGTGCGCTGTATCAGGGCTACTGCTCTGATATGACGCGCACCTTGCTGGTGAATGGCGAAGGGGTGAGCGCCGAATCTCACCCGCTGTTTGACGTCTATCAGATTGTCCTGCAGGCACAGCTCGCGGCAATCTCTGCAATTCGCCCCGGCGTGCGCTGCCAGCAGATTGACGACGCCGCGCGCCGGGTCATTACCGAGGCTGGATTTGGCGACTATTTCGGTCATAACACTGGTCACGCTATCGGCATTGAAGTCCATGAAGATCCGCGTTTTTCACCGCGGGACACCACGACGCTACAGCCAGGCATGTTGCTGACCGTGGAGCCGGGGATTTATTTGCCAGGGCAAGGGGGCGTGCGCATCGAAGATGTTGTGCTGGTTACCCCGCAAGGCGCAGAAGTGCTCTACGCCATGCCGAAAACAGTGTTGCTCACGGGAGAGGCATAATGGATTTATCGCTATTAAAAGCGTTGAGCGAGGCAGATGCGATCGCCTCCTCGGAACAGGAAGTGCGGCAGATCCTACTGGAAGAAGCGGATCGCCTGCAAAAAGAAGTGCGATTTGATGGTCTGGGATCGGTGCTGATCCGCCTCAATGAATCGACAGGTCCGAAGGTGATGATCTGCGCCCATATGGACGAAGTGGGATTTATGGTGCGCAGCATCTCCCGCGAAGGCGCTATTGACGTGCTGCCGGTTGGCAACGTGCGCATGGCTGCCCGCCAGCTGCAGCCGGTGCGCATCACCACCCGTGAAGAGTGCAAAATTCCAGGCCTGCTTGACGGCGACCGGCAGGGGAATGACGTCAGCGCCATGCGCGTGGACATTGGTGCGCGCTCCTATGACGAAGTGATGCAGGCGGGAATTCGTCCAGGCGATCGCGTCACCTTTGATACAACTTTTCAGGTTCTCCCTCACCAGCGGGTGATGGGGAAAGCCTTTGATGACCGCCTCGGTTGCTATCTGCTGGTGACGTTACTACGTGAGCTGCACGACGCCGAACTGCCTGCGGAGGTGTGGCTGGTGGCAAGTTCCAGCGAAGAGGTGGGATTACGCGGCGGGCAAACTGCCACCCGCGCGGTGTCGCCGGATGTCGCCATTGTGCTTGATACCGCCTGCTGGGCGAAAAACTTTGATTATAGCGCGGCTAACCATCGCCAGATTGGTAACGGGCCGATGCTGGTGTTAAGCGACAAGTCGCTGATTGCGCCGCCAAAACTTACCGCCTGGATCGAAACCGTGGCGGCAGAAATTGGCGTGCCGTTGCAGGCGGATATGTTCAGCAACGGCGGCACGGACGGCGGAGCGGTGCATTTAACCGGCACCGGCGTGCCCACGGTGGTGATGGGGCCAGCGACGCGCCACGGACATTGTGCGGCATCGATTGCCGATTGCCGCGACATTTTGCAGATGCAGCAACTTTTATCTGCCCTTATTCAACGTCTTACCCGTGAGACGGTTGTTCAACTGACGGATTTCAGATGATCTCCTGATTAACCCGGAGCGGTTATGTTAACGATTCAATTTCTCTGTCCTTTGCCTAACGGTCTGCATGCTCGTCCGGCGTGGGAACTTAAAGAACAGTGCAGCCAGTGGCAAAGTGAAGTCACCTTTATTAACCATCGCCAGAACGCAAAGGCCGATGCGAAAAGTTCGCTGGCGCTGATTGGCACCGGCACCCTATTTAATGACAGTTGCAGCCTGAACATTAGCGGCAGCGATGAAGAGCAGGCGCGGCGCGTGCTGGAAGAGTACATCCAGGTGCGCTTTATCGACAGCGACAGCGTCCAGCCTACGCAGGCAGAACTGACGGCGCATCCGCTGCCGCGTTCATTAAGCCGCCTTAACCCGGATTTACTGTACGGCAATGTGCTGGCAAGCGGCGTCGGCGTGGGTACGCTGACCCTGTTACAAAGCGACAGCCTCGACAGTTATCGGGCAATCCCCGCCAGTGTGCAAGATTCCACCCGGCTGGAGCACAGCCTGGCAACGCTTGCCGAGCAACTGAACCAGCAATTGCGTGAGCGTGACGGCGAAAGCAAAACTATCCTCAGCGCCCATTTGTCGCTGATTCAGGATGATGAATTTGCAGGCAATATCCGTCGCCTGATGACAGAACAGCATCAGGGACTGGGGGCGGCGATCATCAGCAATATGGAGCAGGTTTGCGCCAAGCTTTCTGCTTCTGCCAGCGATTATCTGCGCGAACGTGTTAGCGACATTCGCGATATTAGCGAACAGTTGCTGCATATCACCTGGCCGGAACTGAAGCCGCGCAACAATCTGGTGCTGGAAAAACCGACCATTCTGGTGGCTGAAGATTTAACCCCAAGCCAGTTTTTGAGCCTTGATTTGAAAAATCTTGCGGGCATGATTCTGGAGAAAACCGGGCGCACCTCGCATACCCTGATTCTGGCCCGCGCCTCGGCGATCCCGGTACTGAGCGGCCTGCCGCTGGATGCGATTGCCCGTTATGCCGGGCAACCGGCGGTGCTTGACGCCCAGTGCGGCGTGCTGGCGATTAACCCGAATGACGCGGTGAGCGGTTATTATCAGGTTGCGCAGACGCTGGCGGATAAACGCCAAAAACAACAGGCGCAGGCTGCCGCGCAGCTGGCCTATTCCCGTGATAACAAGCGTATTGATATCGCGGCGAATATTGGCACCGCTCTGGAAGCACCAGGCGCGTTTGCCAACGGCGCGGAAGGCGTCGGGCTGTTCCGTACCGAAATGCTGTATATGGATCGTGACAGCGCGCCGGACGAGCAGGAGCAATTTGAAGCCTACCAGCAGGTGCTACTGGCAGCGGGCGACAAGCCGATTATCTTCCGCACAATGGACATCGGAGGCGATAAAAGCATTCCTTATCTGAATATTCCCCAGGAAGAGAACCCGTTCCTCGGCTATCGCGCGGTACGTATTTACCCGGAATTTGCTGGCCTGTTCCGCACTCAACTACGGGCGATTTTGCGCGCTGCCAGTTTTGGCAACGCCCAGTTGATGATCCCGATGGTTCACAGCCTCGATCAGATCTTATGGGTGAAGGGCGAGATCCAAAAAGCGATCGTTGAGCTTAAGCGCGATGGCCTGCGTCATGCAGAGACGATTACTCTGGGTATCATGGTGGAAGTGCCGTCGGTGTGTTACATCATCGACCACTTCTGCGATGAGGTCGATTTCTTCAGTATCGGTTCTAACGATATGACCCAGTATCTGTATGCGGTCGATCGTAATAACCCGCGCGTATCGCCGCTGTATAACCCGATTACGCCATCGTTCCTGCGCATGTTGCAGCAGATTGTTACCACTGCGCATCAGCGGGGCAAATGGGTAGGCATTTGCGGTGAACTGGGCGGTGAAAGCCGTTATCTGCCGCTACTGCTTGGGCTGGGCCTGGATGAGCTGAGTATGAGTAGCCCGCGTATTCCGGCGGTGAAAAGCCAGCTTCGTCAACTGGATAGCGAGGCGTGTCGGGAACTGGCGCGTCAGGCATGTGAATGCCGCAGTGCGCAGGAAATTGAAGCGTTACTCACCGCCTTTACGCCGGAAGAAGACGTTCGCCCACTGCTGGCGCTGGAGAATATCTTTGTTGATCAGGATTTTAGCAATAAAGAGCAGGCGATCCAGTTCCTGTGCGGCAACCTCGGCGTTAACGGGCGCACTGAACATCCGTTTGAGCTGGAAGAAGACGTCTGGCAGCGGGAAGAGATTGTTACCACCGGCGTTGGTTTTGGCGTAGCGATCCCGCACACCAAATCTCAGTGGATCCGTCATTCCAGTATCAGCATTGCCCGGCTGGCGAAACCGATTGACTGGCAGTCAGAAATGGGCGAAGTCGAACTGGTGATCATGCTGACGCTGGGTGCTAACGAAGGGATGAATCATGTGAAAGTCTTCTCGCAGCTGGCGCGTAAACTGGTGAATAAAAACTTCCGCCAGTCGTTGTTTGCCGCGCAAGATGCACAAAGTATCCTGACGCTGCTGGAAACAGAATTAACCTTCTGACGTTAGCCCTGAAAACGGGCGCTGTACTCTCCCGGCGTCAGACCAAACTGACGCCGGAAAACGCGACAAAAATAGTCGCTATCCGGAAAACCGCAACGCTGTGCCACTTCATGAATTGACAGATGATATTTCTGCAAAATCATCCTCGCCTTCGCCATTCGCACCCAACGCACATACTCGATAAAACGCATCGTTCCATGCTGAGCAAACAGTTTTGACAGATGATTGGGCGTGATATTAAAAAACTGCGCCACGCTCTCGCGGGTGAGCGGCTGGGCATAATTATCCTGAACCCAGTTACAAATGCTGTGATAGAGAAAATCGCCGCGCGGCTGCGAATTGCCCGGCGGCATATTCACCACGTTACGGCAAAGATGCAGCAAACTTAACACCAGTGGCTGAATGATATTCTGCTCCAGCGGCGAACGGCTAAGATGGGTGAGGGCGGTAAGCATCGCTTCACCTTCACCGCGTTGCAGGCTGGGAAGCTGGATCTGGCGAGCAGGATGCAACAACGACGTGGTGCGGCTATCGTAAAACGATAACCCAAGCCAGGTCGGTGCGAACACCAGGCTTAACAGCATCACCGGTTTGTTGTTGATCGGTAAATTAGCCGCGCGTGCCGGAATAAACAGCATTTCTCCTTCCACCATTCGCTGCTGCTTTGCTTCCAGCAGGTTGCCGTATTCGCCGCGCAGCACGATATCCAGACGGGGAAAATCAATACATAAACTGCCCACCGGTAACGAGGCAGGCTGGCTGGCAAACCAGACGCGCCCCAGTAGTTGCGGGTTAAGCACCAGGCCGCTGAACAGATCGGCGAAAAATTGTTGATCGGCGGGCAAGCCTGGTGCTTTCATGAAAGTTCCCGATTAAAGATGCATTAACTGGCGAAATTCTTTCACTTTGCTGCGGCTGACCGGCACTTCAAAATCCAGATCTTTCAGTCGCAGAATGTAGGTGTTATTAAACCACGGTTCGATTTCGCGTATTTTGTTCAGATTGACACAAAATGAGCGATGGCAGCGGAAAAAATGCGACGGCGGCAGTTTGCTGCAAAATTCGGTAATGTTCATCGGCATTACGTAGGATTCACGCCGCGTATAGACAAAGGTCATTTTCTCGTGCGCTTCGGCGTAATAGATATCGTTAATTGGCGTGACGATTATTCGCTCATCTTTCACCAGATTAATGGTGTCATTCTCACGCGTTACCGTCGCGGCAGGCGTACTGCTGGTCTGCTGTTGTTGCCAGGCCGCTTCCAGTTTTTGCAGCATCCCGGTAATACGTGACTCCTGATACGGTTTGAGAATGTAGTCAAACGCCTCCAGTTCAAACGCTTCTACCGCATGTTCTTTCCACGCGGTGATGAACACAATAAACGGTTTATGGGCGAACTGGCTGATGTTTTGCGCCAGCAACACGCCATCCAGCGACGGAATATTGATATCCAGAAAAATGGCGTCGACGCGGTTATGCTGCAAAAACTTCAACACGTCCAGACCGTCGTCAAAGGTGCCGACAATCTCCATCTGGCTGTGCTCTTTAATTAGCCAGCTCAGTTCCTGTTGTGCCAGGAATTCGTCTTCAACAATGATGACTTTCACAATATCACTCCGGCTCAAAGCAATAACGTAGCCTGTGAGGCGACTGGGGTGCGTTGGTTAGGAATGTAAAACGCAATTTCCGTCCCCGGCTCCAGGCGGCGGATATGCAGCCCCTCGCCATACAATAACTTCACGCGATGATGGACATTCAGCAGGCCAATTTTATTGCCCGGCATTTCATTCGCTTCGACCCGCTCAATCACCTTTGGATCGATGCCGTGCCCGGTATCTCGCACCGCAATGCGTACCCGATTTCCGCACTCTGCAACGCTGATGGTGACAACGCCTTTACCTTTGCAAGGCTGAATACCGTGGACAATGGCGTTCTCCACCAACGGCTGGATCAGCAGGCTGGGAATGCAGCAATTCACCTCTTCATCAATATCATAGATAACCGTCAGCTTGTCACCAAAGCGGGCCTGCTCAATGGCAATATAGTCTTTAATTTGATACAGCTCTTTTTTGATATCGATTTGCTCATCGTCTTTTAATTCAATGTTATAGCGCAGATAACGCGACAGATTAAAGATCAACTGGCGAGCGGTATCCGGATTCAGACGGATTGACGATGAAATAGCGTTCAGAGCGTTAAACAGAAAATGGGGATTAATTTTGCTTTGCAGGGCGCGAAGCTCTGCCTTATTTGCCATTTCACGTAGCTGCTCGGCGCGTGAAACCTCCAGTTGCGTGGAGATGATTTGCGACAGACCGACCGCCATTTCCTGTAATGACGAGGTGATCTGATGCGCGTGGCAGTAGTAAATTTTCAGCGTTCCGGTCACGACCCCTTTCTCCCACAATGGGATCACCAGCATGGAATGAATCTCTGGTGTGCGGTGGGCTTCATCATTGTTTTTAATGATGATTTTTCCGTAATTCATCGCCTGACGGGTAGTCGGGCTAATGAAGTCATCGCCATTCTGATAGTTATGTTCACCCACGCCAACATAGGCCAGCACATGATCGGTATTAGTAATCGCCACCGCATCGGCGTGAATGTCATCGCGGATAATTTCGCAGACCTTGCGTAATGACTCGCTATTGACATGGCGAAACAGCGGTAGCGTTTTGTTGGCGATATCCAGCGCCAGCTTGGCCTGCCGCGCGGCGCTGGCCTCTTTTTCGCCCTCAACGCTTTGCACCAGAAGCACAATAAAGCCGATACAGACGCTACCGAGGATCATTGGAATGCCGATTTTAGAGACGATATCGATCCCCAACGCGGTAGTTGGTGCCCAGACAATTACCAGAATCATGGTCAACGTCTCACACAACATGCCGCCGAGAATACCGACGCGCCAGCGCTGTGCTTTGGGGATTTTCAGGTTTATCCAGCCTGATATACAACCCGCCAGAATGCTGGTGATAAAGCAGGGGATCGCCGTCACGCCGCCGATATCAATTAAATACCGGTGAATACCCGCAATCACGCCGGTAATGATGCCTACCCACGGGCCAAACAGAATCCCGCCGGACATCACCGCGATAATACGTACGTTCACCAGCGAGCCTTCTACGGGAACGCCGGACCAGGTGCTGAACAGGGCGAACAGCGAGAAAATGGCGGTAACGGCGAGCAATTCTTTTGGGGAGTGCGCCGACTTGTGCAACAGTTCGCGAAACAGGCGGATACGGATGAGAAAGAACAGGCAGATAAGCATTAACGCTGCCCGATCGAAGACCGCCAGCAGCATGTTGAATATTTCGTGCACGGGTGACTCTGAATAAGGATTAAACCTCTATGATAGGTAACCTGAAGGCTGATGACCAGCAGGCCGTTTTTGAGGAAAAACCATAAATTTAAAAGGGGATTGAAAGATAAATGGTGTATTAGCAATGTATCTCTTGATAATGCACTTCTGGCTGGTAAATTTATTGAAATTATAATGTTAATAAAATTGGTGGTAATTTTCTTGTTAGCGTAGAAAAATTTCCTGTTTTTGAAGTGGAGTTCCTCATTTAAAGCCATTGATAAAAATGTTCTAAAACGCTGGACAGACAGAAATTAATCAGGCTATTTTCAAAACAGCCACCATTGTGGCAGCGTCGCTCGGACGGTCCGGGCGCTAACGTTAATCTGAGGAAATTATGGCTGACACTCGCCCTGAACGTCGCTTTACGCGCATTGATCGTCTCCCGCCCTACGTTTTTAACATCACCGCTGAACTGAAAATGGCTGCGCGTCGGCGCGGCGAAGATATTATCGATTTCAGCATGGGTAACCCGGACGGTGCGACTCCGCCGCATATCGTCGAAAAATTATGTACTGTGGCCCAGCGCCCGGACACGCATGGTTACTCCACTTCACGCGGCATTCCGCGGTTACGTCGCGCCATTTCCCACTGGTATCAGGATCGCTACGACGTTGAAATCGACCCGGAATCAGAAGCCATCGTCACTATTGGTTCGAAAGAGGGCCTGGCGCATCTGATGCTGGCGACGCTGGATCATGGTGACACGGTGCTGGTGCCGAATCCAAGTTACCCGATCCATATTTATGGCGCGGTGATTGCCGGGGCGCAGGTACGCTCAGTGCCGCTGGTGGAAGGTGTCGATTTCTTCAACGAACTGGAGCGAGCCATTCGTGAAAGTTATCCGAAACCGAAGATGATGATCCTCGGCTTCCCGTCAAACCCAACCGCGCAATGCGTGGAACTGGAGTTCTTCGAAAAAGTAGTGGCGCTGGCGAAACGCTACGATGTGCTGGTGGTCCATGACCTGGCCTATGCCGATATCGTCTACGATGGCTGGAAAGCGCTGTCAATTATGCAGGTACCGGGTGCACGCGATGTGGCAGTCGAGTTCTTTACGCTGTCGAAAAGCTACAACATGGCGGGCTGGCGTATCGGCTTTATGGTTGGCAACAAAACGCTGGTCAGCGCCCTGGCTCGTATTAAAAGCTATCACGATTACGGCACCTTTACGCCGTTGCAGGTGGCGGCGATTGCGGCGCTGGAGGGCGATCAACAGTGCGTGCGCGACATTGCCGAACAGTACAAACGCCGCCGTGATGTATTGGTTAAAGGGTTGCATGAAGCGGGCTGGATGGTTGAAATGCCGAAGGCTTCGATGTATGTCTGGGCGAAAATCCCGGAACCATATGCGGCCATGGGATCGCTGGAATTTGCCAAGAAGCTCCTTAACGAAGCGAAGGTTTGTGTCTCGCCGGGGATTGGCTTTGGCGACTATGGTGATACGCATGTTCGCTTTGCACTGATTGAAAACCGCGACCGTATTCGTCAGGCCATCAGAGGGATTAAAGCGATGTTCCGTGCCGACGGTTTACTACCCGCCAGCAGCAAACATATTCACGAAAACGCGGAATAAACACCGTCGTCAGAAATGCAAACAGGAGCCTGATGGCTCCTGTTTTTCATTGCACAGTTTGCTTTTAGATCATCAGGGCAAAAGTACTGGCCCAAACGATGACCATAAAAGAAATGCCCATAAAGAAATATTTCACTTTACATCTCTCCGCGTAATTACTGTTACGCCTGAATGACTTCATTACACCTGATACAGTGAGTTGACACCGGGCAAAGCGACCTTAAAAGCCCTGTATTTTACCGTGGGCATCACCCCAGAATTCTGAGCTAAACTGCTCGAGACGGCGCTAATGTACGCCTAAAACTGAAACGAGACAAGAGGCATTTTCTTATTTACTTTTAGTAACTTACAAGTGTCTCATATCGGCGACAGTTTAATTTCTGACGGTAATAATTAGATATTCAGCGAAGGAAAAAACCTTAAGAAAAAAGCCATAAAAACCATGAGGTTATTATGGCCGATTTGAGGAGGGAAAGAGTAAGAGCAGTTTGTTAAATGTACAACGACGATTCTCCCACCGGGCGCGTTTTAAAGCGACGGTGGATCCAGAGGTACTGCTCCGGTGCGCGCATGATCTCTTTCTCGATAATCTTGTTCATATAGGCAGCGGCTTGATTTTCATCTGTCGGGTAGCCTTCCATCTCTGGGGTGATGAACAAACGATATCCGCTGTAATCCGCTTTTCTTACCATCGTTACGGTCAACATGGCTGCGCCAGAGAGACGGGAGAGAACATAGGTGCCATTGGTTGTGGCGACATTTTCCACCGCAAAGAACGGCGCGAAGGAGCTGCCTTTACGACCATAATCCTGATCGGGAGCAAACCATACCGCTTCACCTTTCTTCAGTGCACCGACAATGCCGCGCAGATTATTTCTGCCGATCATCGCTTTGTTAGAGCGCATGCGCCCACGGGTCTGCACCCATTCCATCAGCTGATTATTATGTGGACGATAGGTAGCCATCATTGGTTGGCACAGTCCCATCACGCGGCCGCCCAGTTCCAGCGACATAAAATGGACGCCGACAACCATTACGCCGCGATTTTGCATTTGTGCGCGTTTAAGGTTATCCAACCCTTCAACATCAAACCATTTACGTACGCGACTGTCGGGCCAGAACCATGCCATGCCGGTTTCTACCAGCGCCATGCCGAGTGAACGAAAGTTTTCGGCAATCATCTTCTCGCGTTCTTCCGCAGAATGCTGCGGGAAACAAAGTTCCAGGTTTTTACGGGCGATAGATTCACGACGTTTCAGGAATGGTCGCGCCATTGCGCCAATACGCGTGCCGAGAAAGCAGAGAACAGGATAAGGAAGCTGTACCCAAAGCCAGAGTACACCAAGCCCAAACCATGTGAGCCAGTAGCGAGGATGTAGAAACTCGCGGGAAAATTTGCATTGTGGAAACATAGTTACCTTCTGTAGATACGAATTGTTGTATCGCAGAAGATTCCATGTCGACAGCGGTACACTCAATTGGTTGGGCCATCATGTACGACAATGGTTCCTGTAAAGAGTGTAAAGACTAGTCAGGACATAACCACGAGGAGCATGAATGCGGTATCTGTACTTTATCACTCGCTGACTGCTTTCAGCTACTGATTATTAATCGTGCAAAGTAAATATTTTTCCGTACACAACAGTCTTGCATTTAACATGCTGTTTTCATTGATGCTTAGCAAAAATTGCCAGAGGTTAAGGATTGTCTTACTATTAAAGTGACTGAAGTTACAGGTTTTTTAGCGCGGCAGGAGGTTGAGCTATGATTTATTTATGGATGTTTCTCGCCCTGTGTATTGTCTGCGTAAGCGGCTACATCGGTCAGGTACTGAACGTGGTATCGGCGGTCTCTTCTTTCTTCGGCATGGTGATCCTCGCTGCACTCATTTATTACTTCACCATGTGGTTAACTGGCGGTAATGAACTAGTGACGGGGATATTTATGTTTCTTGCCCCGGCTTGTGGCTTGATGATTCGCTTTATGGTGGGGTATGGCAGGCGATAGTGGGTCAGGATGGCTCATTTGGGCAGGTGTTCACATCAGCATCAGACATGATTGTTCACCTGCCATGTGACAGACGCTATCGCACAGGATGAATAAGATAATTCGCCTTTGTCGGATAAGTAGGCGTGATTTCTTCTGTGAGGTTTAATGGTGGCGCATCTTCTCTCATCTTAAACAAAATCGCCTGTGATGGCTGAAGTTTTGTAGAGTGTGTGGTTGTCATCGCTGATGTTTTTTCAGTCTCTTTATAGCTCCTCTCACTTACACCACCAGAAATGGAAAATGCAAAAACATTGCATGCCATAATAGAGACCAATAAAAATAAGCTGAAAAGTATTAAGTTTACTTTCATAGAAAGTTATCCTGAAAATGGTTCACTGAGAACCTACGATGTTATGGCTGTATTTACATATAATTAATCAATATTTACATCGATATAATAAATGACATCTCTTTGTGGTACATAAGAATAGTTCTCTGCGACAGGAAGCAGATTCCTACAATTGTAAGACTAAAATACTTCTTGCGATAATAACTACAACTGTAAGATAACCCTTTCAAAATGACCGTTGCTCTCTGATTTCTCATTTCATGCTCACCCAATATGATGGCGGCGTTTTCTAAAACTGTTAAAGAATGAGGTAAGTATGAAACGTTTAATTATGGCTACGATGGTCACAGCAATTCTGGCATCTTCAACTGTATGGGCTGCTGATAATGCACCGGTAGCGGCACAACAGCAAACTCAGCAAGTTCAGCAAACCCAGAAAACGGCAGCAGCAGAGCGTATCTCTGAACAAGGTTTATATGCGATGCGTGACGTGCAGGTAGCGCGCCTGGCTCTGTTTCATGGCGATCCAGAAAAGGCAAAAGAACTGACCAATGAAGCTTCCGCTTTGCTGTCAGATGACAGTACCGAATGGGCAAAGTTCGCTAAGCCAGGTAAAAAGACCAATCTCAATGATGACCAATATATTGTCATTAATGCATCTGTCGGAATTTCTGAGAGTTATGTAGCAACTCCCGAAAAAGAAGCCGCGATAAAAATTGCCAATGAAAAAATGGCGAAAGGGGATAAAAAGGGCGCAATGGAAGAACTTCGCCTGGCCGGTGTTGGCGTAATGGAAAACCAATATCTGATGCCGCTTAAACAGACTCGTAATGCACTTGCTGATGCGCAGAAACTGCTTGATAAAAAGCAATACTACGAGGCAAACCTGGCGCTTAAAGGTGCGGAAGATGGAATCATCGTCGACAGCGAAGCACTGTTTGTGAACTAATGCTGACAGGCAGTATATTGAGGTAAAGGATTTAACTCCCTCCAGCCGACAATTTTTTATGACCACAATACGACAGGTTGTGGTCATAAAATTATTTGGCGCTCGCGGTTCTATAAACACGCATTTTATCTTCCTCAAAGTAAATCCCAATAATCCCGTGTCATCACAAATCATTTATTATGTTATGTTTTATGGTACGCTTTAAAAAGCGTAATCATACCCTTACTTGTAAATCACCGGCGCTTCTTACAGTTGTAAGAATAACATCACAAATGTCGCGACTCTCTCTGATTACCACGAATCAATATTTATCATATTCTTCTTTTCGTCCTCACTACTTACCATGCAGAAAGGAATTGGAAGTGGCGATGAAATGATTTTCAGCACTTGATACAGGATTTTAAAAATATCGAGTGCAGCTACGACGATATTTTGCGGGTTATTTATAGAAGATATTACGCCTTAAATAAACGCTAAATTAACACATATTTAATTAACTAATAGGTATTGCTATGTCAACTCCACTTCAAGGAATTAAAGTTCTCGATTTCACCGGTGTGCAATCTGGCCCATCTTGTACTCAAATGCTGGCCTGGTTTGGCGCTGACGTTATTAAAATTGAACGTCCCGGCGTTGGTGACGTAACGCGTCACCAGCTGCGAGATATTCCTGATATCGATGCGCTTTACTTCACCATGCTTAACAGTAACAAACGTTCTATTGAGTTAAATACCAAAACAGCGGAAGGCAAAGAGGTAATGGAAAAGCTGATCCGCGAAGCTGATATCTTAGTCGAGAACTTTCATCCAGGGGCCATTGATCACATGGGCTTCACCTGGGAGCATATTCAAGAAATCAATCCACGTCTGATTTTTGGTTCGATCAAAGGGTTTGATGAGTGTTCGCCTTATGTGAATGTAAAAGCCTATGAAAACGTTGCTCAGGCAGCGGGTGGCGCGGCATCCACTACGGGTTTTTGGGATGGTCCGCCGCTGGTAAGCGCTGCAGCGTTGGGTGACAGCAACACCGGAATGCATTTGCTGATCGGTTTACTTGCTGCTTTGCTGCATCGCGAAAAAACGGGGCGTGGGCAACGAGTCACCATGTCAATGCAGGATGCCGTATTGAACCTTTGCCGCGTGAAATTACGTGACCAGCAGCGTCTCGATAAATTGGGTTATCTGGAAGAATACCCGCAGTATCCGAATGGTACATTTGGTGATGCAGTTCCCCGCGGTGGTAATGCAGGTGGTGGCGGTCAGCCTGGCTGGATCCTGAAATGTAAAGGCTGGGAAACCGATCCTAACGCCTATATTTATTTCACTATTCAGGAGCAAAACTGGGAAAACACCTGTAAAGCCATCGGCAAACCAGAATGGATTACCGATCCGGCATACAGTACAGCCCATGCACGACAGCCACATATTTTCGATATTTTTGCTGAAATCGAAAAATACACTGTCACTATTGATAAACATGAAGCGGTGGCCTATTTGACTCAGTTTGATATTCCTTGTGCACCGGTTTTAAGTATGAAAGAAATTTCACTTGATCCCTCTTTGCGCCAAAGTGGCAGTGTTGTTGAAGTGGAACAACCGTTGCGTGGAAAATATCTGACCGTTGGTTGTCCAATGAAATTCTCTGCCTTTACGCCGGATATTAAAGCTGCGCCGCTATTAGGTGAACATACCGCTGCTGTATTGCAGGAGCTAGGTTATAGCGACGATGAAATTGCTGCAATGAAGCAAAACCACGCCATCTGATATTAACGGGGGCTTCTGGCTCCCAATTTATAAAAATTTCGAGGTTATTAATCATGTCAGATCAACTTCAAATGACAGATGGTATGCATATCATCGTTGAAGCATTAAAACAGAATAATATTGACACTATTTATGGTGTTGTAGGTATTCCTGTGACGGATATGGCACGCCATGCCCAGGCGGAAGGCATTCGTTATATTGGTTTTCGTCATGAGCAGTCGGCAGGCTATGCCGCTGCGGCAAGCGGTTTTCTTACCCAAAAACCGGGGATCTGCCTGACAGTTTCTGCGCCAGGATTCCTCAATGGTTTGACCGCATTGGCCAACGCAACGGTAAATGGTTTTCCGATGATCATGATTAGCGGCTCCAGCGACCGCGCGATCGTCGACCTACAGCAAGGTGATTATGAAGAGCTGGACCAAATGAATGCGGCAAAACCGTATGCCAAAGCAGCATTTCGCGTTAATCAGCCGCAGGATCTTGGCATTGCATTGGCACGCGCTATCCGGGTCTCTGTATCGGGTCGCCCTGGCGGAGTTTATCTTGATTTGCCAGCAAATGTCCTGGCCGCGACGATGGAAAAAGACGAAGCGTTAACCACGATTGTTAAAGTTGAAAATCCATCGCCAGCATTATTGCCATGCCCGAAGTCAGTCACTAGCGCAATTTCGCTTTTAGCAAAAGCTGAACGGCCATTAATTATCCTTGGCAAAGGCGCGGCGTATTCACAAGCTGATGAACAGCTTCGTGAATTTATTGAAAGTACTCAGATTCCATTCCTGCCAATGTCTATGGCGAAAGGGATCCTTGAAGATACGCATCCACTTTCTGCGGCAGCTGCGCGTTCGTTTGCCCTGGCAAATGCTGACGTTGTCATGCTTGTTGGTGCACGACTGAATTGGTTATTGGCACACGGTAAAAAAGGATGGGCGGCAGATACACAGTTTATTCAACTGGATATTGAACCGCAGGAAATTGACAGCAACCGCCCCATTGCTGTGCCAGTCGTTGGTGATATTGCATCCAGTATGCAAGGTATGCTGGCAGAACTGAAACAAAACACATTTACGACTCCACTGGTATGGCGCGATATTTTAAATATCCACAAGCAGCAAAATGCACAAAAAATGCATGAAAAATTAAGTACAGATACTCAACCATTAAATTACTTTAATGCATTAAGTGCTGTGCGCGACGTATTGCGCGAGAACCAGGATATTTATTTAGTTAATGAAGGTGCAAATACCCTGGATAATGCACGAAATATTATTGATATGTATAAACCACGTCGTCGTCTGGATTGTGGTACCTGGGGTGTCATGGGCATCGGTATGGGCTATGCCATCGGTGCTAGCGTGACTTCTGGTTCTCCGGTTGTCGCCATTGAAGGTGATAGTGCTTTTGGTTTCAGTGGGATGGAAATTGAAACGATTTGTCGATATAACCTGCCGGTGACGATCGTTATTTTTAATAATGGCGGCATCTACAGAGGAGACGGTGTTGATCTCAGTGGCGCTGGTGCACCATCACCAACGGATCTGTTGCACCATGCAAGGTATGACAAATTAATGGATGCGTTTCGTGGCGTTGGCTATAACGTCACCACGACAGATGAACTTCGTCATGCTTTAACCACCGGTATTCAGTCGCGCAAACCGACCATTATTAATGTGGTCATCGACCCTGCAGCAGGAACTGAAAGTGGCCATATTACCAAACTTAACCCAAAACAAGTCGCTGGTAATTAAATACTGACATCGTCTCCTCTTGCCAACTCATTATGCGATGGTGAGGGGACCCTTATCGGAAATACTATTATGCTAACATTTTTTATTGGCGATTTATTGCCTATTATCGTAATCATGCTGTTGGGTTATTTTAGCGGCAGACGAGAAACATTTTCAGAAGATCAAGCTCGGGCATTTAATAAACTGGTATTAAACTACGCGCTTCCTGCGGCTCTATTTGTATCTATTACTCGGGCAAACAGGGAAATGATTTTTGCGGACACTCGTCTGACCCTTGTATCACTTGTGGTTATTGTCGGATGTTTCTTTTTCTCCTGGTTCGGTTGCTACAAATTTTTTAAACGTACCCATGCAGAAGCAGCTGTATGTGCATTAATTGCAGGTTCACCTACCATTGGATTCCTGGGGTTTGCAGTTCTCGATCCTATTTATGGTGATTCCGTATCAACAGGTTTAGTGGTAGCAATTATTTCTATTATTGTTAACGCAATTACTATTCCTATTGGTCTGTATTTGCTGAATCCTTCCTCAGGAGCGGATGGTAAGAAGAATAGTAATCTGAGCGCATTAATTTCTGCGGCAAAGGAGCCAGTAGTATGGGCACCTGTTCTGGCAACGATCCTGGTGTTGGTTGGGGTAAAAATTCCGGCAGCATGGGACCCAACCTTTAATCTGATTGCGAAGGCTAACTCAGGGGTAGCGGTATTCGCTGCGGGGTTGACTCTGGCTGCACATAAATTCGAGTTCAGTGCCGAAATTGCTTATAACACCTTCCTGAAGCTGATTCTGATGCCACTGGCACTGCTTCTCGTTGGTATGGCATGTCATTTGAACAGCGAACATCTGCAGATGATGGTACTGGCAGGCGCATTACCGCCGGCATTCTCCGGAATCATTATTGCCAGCCGGTTTAATGTCTACACCCGTACTGGTACAGCGTCATTGGCTGTGAGCGTACTGGGCTTTGTCGTCACGGCTCCCTTGTGGATTTATGTCAGTCGACTGGTTTCATAATTAATCATGTTATTGATTTTACATAAATGCCGAAGTGTCTTTTCACCTTCGGCTTTTTTCAAGGCATAAGCAAATGACAAATAATGAAAGCAAAGGGCCGTTTGAAGGCTTATTAGTTATCGATATGACACATGTCCTTAATGGACCTTTCGGAACTCAACTTCTTTGTAATATGGGCGCAAGGGTAATTAAAGTTGAGCCACCAGGTCATGGTGATGATACCCGCACATTTGGTCCCTATGTGGATGGACAGTCACTCTATTACAGTTTTATTAATCATGGCAAAGAGAGTGTGGTTCTTGATTTAAAGAATGATCACGATAAAAGTATATTTATAAATATGCTCAAACAAGCTGATGTATTAGCTGAGAATTTTCGCCCAGGTACAATGGAAAAACTGGGGTTTTCATGGGAAACGCTTCAAGAAATCAACCCGCGCCTCATATATGCTTCATCGTCAGGTTTCGGACATACCGGTCCGCTAAAAGATGCTCCTGCCTACGATACCATCATTCAGGCAATGAGCGGGATAATGATGGAAACAGGATATCCTGATGCTCCGCCAGTGCGCGTTGGTACATCTCTTGCGGATCTATGCGGCGGTGTCTATTTATTCAGCGGAATAGTGAGTGCACTTTATGGCCGCGAAAAGAGCCAGAGAGGGGCGCATGTCGATATAGCGATGTTTGATGCCACGCTGAGTTTTCTGGAGCATGGTCTGATGGCATATATCGCGACAGGGAAGTCACCACAACGTCTGGGAAATCGCCATCCCTACATGGCACCTTTTGATGTTTTCAATACTCAGGATAAGCCGATTACGATTTGTTGTGGTAATGACAAGCTTTTTTCTGCGTTATGCCAGGCACTGGAGCTTACGGAACTGGTTAATGATCCCCGATTTAGCAGCAATATTTTACGCGTACAAAACCAGGCTATTCTTAAACAATATATTGAGCGGACGTTAAAAACGCAGGCAGCTGAAGTTTGGTTAGCCAGAATACATGAAGTTGGTGTACCCGTCGCGCCGTTATTAAGTGTGGCTGAGGCCATTAAATTGCCACAAACTCAGGCGAGAAATATGTTGATTGAAGCCGGGGGAATAATGATGCCGGGTAATCCGATAAAAATCAGCGGCTGCGCGGACCCGCATGTTATGCCGGGAGCGGCAACGCTCGACCAGCATGGGGAACAAATTCGCCAGGAGTTCTCATCATAAATGTAAGATGTGCTGGTAAATAGCTCCCACATTTGAACATTGTGGGAGCCGCTATTTAGTCATTTTTCTGACAGAAAACAGCAATCTCCTGGTCCAGCTCTGCAATGTGTTCTTTTACAGAGTTCAGCAACTGAAGAATTTCAGGCTTACTGTCATCTGAAACAGGTGTTATTTCTAACTGATGGCTAATATTAATCAACTTTTGCAAATTCAGGATGTTAGCCGCACCGTGGATGCGATGAATACACTGATGGAAAGTTCTGTTATCGCCAGCTTCTAGTGCTTGAAACGCAGCGGGTAGATCTTTATGCGTTTCATGCTGGAAAGTCATGAGAATCTCCTGCATCAGTTGTAGATCGTTCGCCGTATTATTTTTCAGGGCTTCGATATCAAGGTGGCGATACTGAGGTGCAATATGCGCAACCTGGTGTAACTGACTTAAATGTGTTTTCAGTACATCCAGGGTCAACGGTTTGAACAAACATAAGTTCATGCCGCAACTTAACCCTTTTTCACGTTCGTTAGCCTGTGCGTTGGCTGTAAGCCCCCAGATGGGTAAGGAAGAATTTTGCTCACGGAGTTTGCGAGTCAACTCAAAACCATCCATATTCGGCATATTAACGTCAGTAATAAGCAGATCATAATGTTGCATACTGACTTTGTGTAGCGCTTGCACACCATCAGTGGCTTCATCAACATCATATCCTAATAGATTTAGCTGGCGTTTGAGTAATAGCCTGTTGGTCGGATGATCATCCGCGATTAATATGCTCAACTTTTCAGGTAGTGTGATGGGGTGTTCTGCTTTTGCCTCGACAGTCGCCACTTGCTGGCTAATTTCTACCGGGATTGTGATCGTAAATGTTGTTCCTATGCCTGGATGACTTTCTAATGACAAATCGCCCTGCATATTTTTAATTAATTCTTTGCAGATCATTAAGCCTAAGCCAGATCCTGTTTGCTGGCGACCTGCACTTGTTTGGCTGTAGCGTTTAAAGAGTTGTTGTTGTTCTTCCTGCGATAATCCACTTCCAGAATCCATAATCGTCATTTTGATAACAGCGTGGTTGTCATCAATGTGAACCAGGGAGGTCGTAATTTTTACTGCCCCCTCGGTGGTAAATTTGAGAGCATTGCTCAGTAAATTTGATAAGACCTGCTTAAACGCCTGAGGGTCGATCTTAACCAGGTAATGATCAGGAAATGTACTGCTGCAACTTAATGCGATCGATTTGCTTGCAGCAATCGCACCGAAAGAGTGACAAGTGTTCTGGACTAAAGTAGGGATATCGACCCATTGTGGTTGAAGTTGATAGTTACCCGATTCAATTTTGTCGACATCAAGGATTTCACCAATTAAGCCGAGGAGTGATTGTCCGGTGGCGTAGGCAAGTGAAATCGCCTCCACCCGTTGCTCCTTGCTAAGACCAGAACCCGACAGAAGTTCCAGGAAGCCCATAATAGAGCTTATTGGTGTTCTTATTTCGTGACTCATCGTTGCCAGAAACTGACTTTTTGCTACGGTAGCCTTTATCGCTTTATTTTTTTCTACCTCGAGTGCATTAATTAGATCACGCGTTTCAGTAATATCTTGCCAACCACAAATATATACTGCATTGTCACTTGCAGGAAGATTGCATAATGTATGCCAGTGATTAATGCATCTTTTCTCGATGCCATTATCAATTTCAAATACCTGTGTGTATATTGTTCGATTTTCTTTCGTTTCTGCTGTGACTTCATGCGCATTAGAAAAAACATCTTTAAAGGGTGAGTCACTGTTTTCTAATGGTAACATTGCATTTTTGTAGTAATCCGCAGTGAAATAATGTTCAAAAGCACTATTATGACTAATGACATTACCTTGCCAGTTTACAACATAAGTTGGATTCGGTAAGGAATCCGAGAGTGCTTTTCGGAATGATATTTGGTTCTCTAAATCACCCTGAATGACTTTACGACGACGAACTGAGCGTAACAGGTAGAATCCCCATAAAAGGCTACTGCCAACTAATAAAACGGATAATGTCGTAACAATATAAAATTGCTCGCTATATAGGTCCCATGTGTCAATGGTCACATTGGGCATTTTAATCCATTTTTCCGTCAGGCGCAGAACTTCGCTTGGGGGAATTGCATTCAGTGCTTTATTAATAATATCCTTAAGTTCCGGTTCTCCGCGAGGAAAAGCGAACGAAAGCGATGCATTCGGAACGCCAGGAATAAGAAAATGATAAAGTTCATTAGGATAGTAATGATCGATCATGTAACGCGAATTTAACTGTGTCGCGACCAGAGCATCAAGTTCACCTTCCTTAACCTTGTGAAATGCAGCGCTGGCATTATCGACCTGTATCCATTCAACCTCCGGATACATCTCTTTTAATTGCGAATGCAGCTCATAATAATATGGAATGGCAACTTTCATTCCTTTTTTTAATGTTTGTTCACTGTCAGGCGCTTTTTGCATGACAAAAACGTAAGGCGTTGTTATGAAGGCTTCAGCAAATAAAACATTATTTTCTCGATCTTCACTATAAATAGCGCCAGGTATTATATCCCATCCTCCGGGGCTAAGCTGTGTTCCAGCATGGATATTGTGTGAAACGGTGATCGGAGAAAAATTTAAACCTGTTTGCAAGGTAATAATATTAAGAATGTCCCCCATAACGCCCCGAACCGAGCCATTTTCATCCGTCATAGAATAGGGGGGCGAGTAAGGATTTTCCAGCACCTTTAAATTGGGATGCTGCTTAATCCACTGTTTTTCATGTTCAGTGAGTTCTAATGGTTTGTTCAGAAAGGCCAGGTTTCCTGTATCAAGCCAATTTTGTGATACTTCATAGCGAACTTCATTTGTTAAAGCATCAACAAATCTATTGAGTACTTCATTAAGAATGACAGATTCTTTTCTGGTCAAGAAAAAATTATATTGACGCGGCGAGTTATAATATTTCACTACATTTAAGGAGTGAGTGAAATAGCGGGAAATCATACTGCTGGTAATGATGTTACTACCAATAAAGTAATCATTGTGCCCAGCTGAGACGGATGCTAATGCCTGATATAAATTTGTAAAAGAGATAATTGTTGCTTTTGGAAATGATTGATGAATTACCTCGTCTGGGGGGTAATTTGCTACCCGAGCAATATTTACTGGTTTTGGTGAGGTAAGCGGTCGCATTGAGTCGTGAAGGGTGGTTACCAGCGCCGGAAAGGTAATTATCAATGGTTTGGTTGCAGCAATGTCATTATTAAGAGGCGGCGAAGTAACTAAATGTGATAACACTATATCGACTTCACCTTCTGCAAGCGCGTCCATTGCTTTTTGATGATCTGCGTATTCCCGGAGTGTTAATTTGATATTTAACGCTCTTTTTAAAAGATTTAAATAATCAGCATTAATACCACGAACCTGTTGCTGCGAATCGGTATGCAACAAGGTAGCCGTTTGGGACTTGTGTACTGCAATCACAAGATTTTTTTTGCTCGCTAACCAACGTAATTCCTTGTTGCTCAGACGTACTGGATCAAGTGTGACACGGTTGTTACTACTGATGCCACGATATTCGATGTAATCTTCGTCTGCGAAACTTATGGTCGACCAAAGACCACAACAGAGAAGAAAAAAATAGGGTAAAAACTTCATGTGATTAGCCGATTTTGTTACGTTGCGCGAATGTGTAAAGATCCATCAGTGATTTACATTCTAATTTTTCCATCAGGCGACTTTTATAAGTGCTGACAGTTTTGTTGCTGATGAACATTTTTTCAGCAATGTCATTATTATCCTTGCCATCAAGAATATACCGCATGACACTAATTTCTTGTTTCGATAAGGAGTCGAGTTTTTGCTGGTCGGACGTTAAACTTCCAACAAACCGGTTGAGAGAGAAGGGGAAATAGCAGTAGCCATTTTTTGCAGCTTCAATAGCCGCAATGATATTGTTCATGCCTTCTTTTTTACTCACGAATCCATTAGCGCCAGCATCAGCACAATGTTTCCCGTAAAAATGGTCATTTTTAGCGGAGACAATAATAATAATTCCGCTATATTGGCGCTTCCTCAGCGTTTCTAACACCTGGATACCGTTAACTCCGGGGATATCGACATCAATGATGACGATATCAGGCTTAAGTGTTTCCACCCGCTGAACGGCGCTTCCCCCTTCAGTCAACTCCGCTAAGATTTCAATATCGTTTTTGATCAATAAATTACGAATTGCTGCGATAGCAAGAGGATGGTCATCAATAATTATTGCGTTCATAGATTATTCCCTTTGCAATGAAGCATCTCCCTTCTCCCTGTAGTAATACAGACATAAGGCGTCATCTCATTTTCTCAATAAAAATAAGAAAATCTGAGCTTCCTTTAAGATAATTCGACAAGTATACCATATAAATAGTCGGCATAAATGAAATGTCAACAATAAAATCAGGGATTGTACCGATGATTTATAGTTTCAAGTTGGCACTATAAGTCTTCTTACTAATCCTACAGGCGTAAGAATTGTATTGCAAAAGCCACGGTTTAGTCCTCTGTTGTTTTTTTTGCACCTCATTTAAATTAGGCCTCCAACGTTCCTGGGATAATGTGCAACACATGCACTGTGTTTGATATGAAGAATGAATGCTCTTTTCATTCAATTCATAAATTTCATCTATGAGAAATGAGAGATAATAGTGGAACAGATTAATTCAAATAAAAAACATTCTAACAGAAGAAAATACTTTTCTTTATTGGCGGTAGTTTTATTTATTGCGTTTTCAGGTGCCTATGCCTATTGGTCAATGGAATTAGAAGACATGATTAGTACAGATGACGCCTATGTCACGGGGAATGCAGATCCAATTTCTGCACAAGTCTCAGGTAGTGTCACTGTCGTTAATCATAAAGATACGAACTACGTTCGACAAGGTGACATTTTAGTTTCACTGGATAAAACTGATGCCACTATCGCACTCAATAAAGCTAAAAATAATCTGGCAAATATTGTTCGGCAAACGAATAAACTATACTTACAGGATAAACAATACAGTGCCGAAGTCGCTTCAGCACGTATTCAGTATCAACAATCTTTAGAAGATTATAACCGTCGAGTGCCGTTAGCGAAGCAGGGGGTTATTTCAAAAGAAACGCTGGAGCATACCAAAGATACGTTAATAAGTAGCAAAGCGGCATTGAATGCCGCTATCCAGGCTTATAAAGCGAATAAAGCTTTAGTAATGAACACACCATTAAACCGTCAGCCACAAGTCGTTGAAGCGGCGGATGCAACTAAAGAAGCCTGGTTGGCGCTTAAACGTACGGATATTAAGAGTCCGGTTACCGGCTATATTGCCCAGAGAAGTGTTCAGGTCGGCGAAACAGTGAGCCCCGGACAATCGTTAATGGCTGTCGTACCGGCACGTCAAATGTGGGTTAATGCCAACTTTAAAGAAACACAACTCACGGATGTACGGATTGGTCAATCGGTCAATATTATCAGCGATCTTTATGGTGAAAATGTTGTGTTTCATGGTCGGGTGACAGGGATCAATATGGGAACCGGCAATGCGTTCTCCTTATTACCTGCACAAAATGCGACAGGGAACTGGATCAAAATCGTTCAGCGTGTACCGGTTGAAGTTTCTCTGGATCCAAAAGAACTCATGGAACACCCCTTGCGCATTGGTTTATCGATGACTGCAACTATTGATACCAGGAACGAAGACATTGCTGAGATGCCTGATCTGGCTTCAACCGTGACCTCTATGCCTGCTTATACCAGTAAGGCTTTAGTTATCGATACCAGTCCGATAGAAAAAGAAATTAGCAACATTATTTCGCATAATGGACAACTTTAATGGCAATCACTAAATCAACTCCGGCACCATTAACCGGTGGGACGTTATGGTGCGTTACTATTGCATTGTCATTAGCGACGTTTATGCAAATGTTGGATTCCACTATTTCTAACGTCGCAATACCGACAATATCTGGCTTTCTGGGAGCATCAACAGACGAAGGCACCTGGGTTATCACCTCGTTTGGCGTAGCAAATGCCATTGCGATCCCTGTTACCGGCAGGCTGGCACAAAGAATAGGCGAATTAAGGTTATTTTTACTTTCAGTCACTTTTTTTTCGCTGTCTTCCTTAATGTGTAGTTTATCGACCAATCTTGATGTGCTGATATTTTTTAGAGTCGTTCAGGGATTAATGGCGGGGCCGTTAATTCCACTGTCACAGAGTTTATTATTAAGGAATTATCCACCAGAAAAAAGAACATTTGCTCTGGCATTATGGTCAATGACCGTGATTATCGCTCCGATATGTGGGCCGATATTGGGCGGTTATATTTGCGATAACTTTAGCTGGGGTTGGATATTTTTAATCAATGTCCCTATGGGGATTATCGTCCTGACATTATGCTTAACCTTACTTAAAGGAAGAGAAACTGAGACTTCACCGGTCAAAATGAATCTACCAGGACTGACCCTGTTAGTGCTCGGTGTTGGTGGCTTGCAAATTATGCTTGATAAAGGGCGCGATCTGGATTGGTTCAACTCGAGTACAATAATAATATTAACAGTAGTATCAGTTATTTCTCTGATCTCTTTAGTCATTTGGGAGTCGACCTCAGAGAACCCGATTCTTGATCTCAGTTTGTTTAAGTCCCGTAACTTCACCATTGGTATTGTGAGTATCACATGCGCGTATTTATTTTACTCTGGAGCGATCGTTCTTATGCCGCAGTTACTCCAGGAAACGATGGGGTATAATGCGATATGGGCCGGACTTGCTTATGCGCCCATCGGCATCATGCCACTATTAATTTCACCTTTGATAGGACGTTATGGCAACAAAATAGACATGCGGTTGTTAGTGACATTTAGTTTTTTGATGTATGCGGTTTGCTATTACTGGCGTTCTGTGACATTTATGCCAACGATTGATTTTACAGGCATCATTTTGCCGCAGTTTTTTCAGGGATTCGCCGTTGCCTGTTTCTTTTTACCCTTAACAACGATTTCGTTTTCAGGCTTGCCAGATAATAAATTTGCCAATGCCTCGAGTATGAGTAATTTTTTTCGTACCTTGTCAGGATCAGTTGGTACGTCGTTGACAATGACGCTGTGGGGACGACGCGAATCGTTACACCATAGTCAGTTGACAGCAACCATCGATCAATTTAACCCCGTGTTTAATTCATCGTCACAAATTATGGATAAATATTATGGTTCGCTTTCAGGAGTTCTTAATGAAATTAATAATGAAATAACCCAGCAGTCACTTTCTATTTCTGCAAATGAGATTTTCCGTATGGCGGCTATTGCTTTTATCTTACTTACGGTTTTGGTTTGGTTTGCGAAACCGCCGTTTACAGCGAAAGGCATTGGGTGATGATAAAAGGAGGGGGTTATAGCGGGTAAGACCGGGGATCTTAAGTCTGCGCCATCGGCAGCATCGCTCACCCAGGGAAAAGATTGCGATGCTGCGTTGAAACGTTATTAACGGCCTTTTGCCAGATATTGATTCATCTCTTCTTCCGGCACCATTCCACCTCCCGTCGCCCACACCAGATGAGTGGTATTACGCAGTTGTTCTGCGCTGAAACCGTGCATCTGTTGGTAACTTACTGATGCACACACGCGCTGAGGTCCGGCCATACCCGCCAGTGCCGAAGGTTCAAGACGAATACCTTCTTCCTGCGCCAGCCAGCCAAGCATGTCATACATGGTTTGATCGCTAAGGGTATAGAAGCCATCCAGCAGACGCTCCATTGCCCGCCCGACAAAGCCTGATGCGCGACCAACTGCAAGGCCATCCGCTGCGGTAAGGTTGTCGATACCAATATCCTGAACAGAAATCTGATCGTGTAATCCTGTATGGACGCCTAACAACATACAAGGGGAGTGCGTTGGTTCGGCAAAAAAGCAGTGAACATGATCGCCAAACGCCAGTTTAAGTCCGAATGCGACGCCACCAGGACCACCGCCAACACCACACGGCAGATAGACAAACAGAGGGTTATCAGCATCGACGATACGACCTTGCTGGGCAAATTGCGCTTTAAGACGCTGGCCAGCGACGGAATACCCAAGGAACAACGTGCGGGAATTTTCGTCATCAATAAAGAAACAGTTCGGGTCAGACTGCGCTGCTTTACGTCCTTCCTCGACGGCAACACCATAATCTTGCTCATATTCCACGACCGTAACGCCATGGCTGCGCAGTTTCGCTTTTTTCCATGCCCGGGCATCAGCAGACATATGAACTGTCACCTTAAAGCCAATGCGGGCGCTCATAATGCCGATTGATAACCCCAGATTTCCGGTTGAGCCCACAGCAATGCTGTATTGGCTAAAGAACTGTTTAAACTCCGGAGAAAGCAGTTTGCTGTAGTCATCATCAAGCGTCAGCAACCCCGCTTCCAGAGCCAGTTTTTCTGCGTGTGCCAGGACTTCATAAATCCCGCCGCGTGCTTTTATGGAGCCGGAAATGGGCAAATGGCTATCTTTTTTCAGTAACAGTTGCCCGCTGATCGGTTGCTGATATTCTTTTTCCAGCCGTTTTTGCATAGCTGGAATGGCAACCAGTTCTGATTCAATAATCCCCCCAGTGGCAGCAGTTTCAGGAAATGCTTTTGCCAGATAGGGTGCAAAACGGGATAAGCGCGCATGGGCGTCCTGAACATCCTGTTCGGTCAGGCCAACATAAGGTAAACCTTCAGCCAATGAGGTCGTGCCAGGATTAAACCAGGTGGTTTCTTTAAGAGCAACCAGATCCTTTACCAACGGATACTGGGCGATGAGCGAGTTCATTTTAGCGTTTTCCATAGTACGTCTCTTTGCGCTTAGATGATAAATGACAGCAGGAATGTGCCCGCCAGAGCGACGACTGAAGCGATAAATGTCGCTGTCGTATAGTATTTAAATGTTTCATTGAGCGTAGCGCCGCAATATTGCTTCACCAGCCAGAAAAGCGAGTCCGTAACGATCGTGCAGCCAATTGCACCTGAACCGATAGCAATCGCAATAATTTCCGGGCTGATGTCGGGATACAGCGGCAGCACAATGATCCATATTTATATTTTCTTCTCCAGGTTGGCGATGCCAGTTGGCATGTTTTACTTACTTGCCTATATGGTTACTCGTTGGCGAGAACAGAGGCGGAATTGAGTACAATTATCCGGCAATTATTGTTATTTTTTATTGTATTGCCGTGTTGGGTGATAGGGCGTTGAGAATATCGTTGGATCTCGCCAGTGACGTCTGTTTCTGCTACAGTGCCCGTTTTACGGCAAACGGCTTGGGTATGGCTTCATTAAAGGATGTCGCACGCCTGGCGGGAGTGTCGATGATGACAGTCTCCCGGGTGATGCATAATGCAGAATCTGTGCGTCCTGCAACGCGTGACCGCGTATTGCAGGCAATCCAGACCCTGAATTATGTTCCTGATCTTTCCGCCCGTAAGATGCGCGCTCAAGGACGTAAGCCGTCGACTCTCGCCGTGCTGGCGCAGGACACGGCTACCACTCCTTTCTCTGTTGATATTCTGCTTGCCATTGAGCAAACCGCCAGCGAGTTCGGCTGGAATAGTTTTTTAATCAATATTTTTTCTGAAGATGACGCTGCCCGCGCGGCACGTCAGCTGCTTGCCCACCGTCCGGATGGCATTATCTATACTACAATGGGGCTGCGACATATCACGCTGCCTGAGTCTCTGTATGGTGAAAATATTGTATTGGCGAACTGTGTGGCGGATGACCCAGCGTTACCCAGTTATATCCCTGATGATTACACTGCACAATATGAATCAACACAGCATTTGCTCGCGGCGGGCTATCGTCAACCGTTATGCTTCTGGCTACCGGAAAGTGCGTTGGCAACAGGGTATCGTCGGCAGGGATTTGAGCAGGCCTGGCGTGATGCTGGACGAGATCTGGCTGAGGTGAAACAATTTCACATGGCAACAGGTGATGATCACTACACCGATCTCGCAAGTTTACTCAATGCCCACTTCAAACCGGGCAAACCAGATTTTGATGTTCTGATATGTGGTAACGATCGCGCAGCCTTTGTCGCTTATCAGGTTCTCCTGGCGAAGGGGGTACGTATCCCGCAGGATGTCGCCGTAATGGGCTTTGATAATCTGGTTGGCGTCGGGCATCTGTTTTTACCGCCGCTGACCACAATTCAGCTTCCACATGACATTATCGGGCGGGAAGCTGCATTGCATATTATTGAAGGTCGTGAAGGGGGAAGAGTGACGCGGATCCCTTGCCCGCTGTTGATCCGTTGTTCCACCTGATATTATGTTAACCCAGTAGCCAGAGTGCTCCATGTTGCAGCACAGCCACTCCGTGGGAGGCATAAAGCGACAGTTCCCGTTCTTCTGGCTGCGGATAGATTCGACTACTCATCACCGCTTCCCCGTCGTTAATAAATACTTCCACGGATGATGTATCGATAAATATCCTTAGGGCGAGCGTGTCACGCTGCGGGAGGGGAATACTACGGTAGCCGTCTAAATTCTCGTGTGGGTAATACCGCCACAAAACAAGTCGCTCAGATTGGTTATCAATATACAGCCGCATTCCAGTGCCGAGCTGTAATCCGTAATGTTCGGCATCACTGTTCTTCAGCGCCCACTGCAACTGAATCTCAACTGCTTGCGCGTTTTCCTGCAAAACATATTTATTGCTGATTGTGCGGGGAGAGACAGATTGATGCTGCTGGCGTAACGACTCAGCTTCGTGAACCGGGCGTTGTAGAAGTTTGCCATTGCTCTCTGATAGCTCGCGCGCCAGCGTCATGCAGCCTGCCCATCCTTCACGTTTTGAGGGCATTGGCGATTCCCACATATCCATCCAGCCGATAACAATACGCCGACCATCCTTCGCTAAAAAGCTTTGTGGTGCATAAAAGTCATGCCCGTTATCAAGTTCAGTAAAATGCCCGGATTGTGCAAAAAGTCGTCCTGGCGACCACATTCCGGGTATTACGCCACTTTGAAAGCGATTTCGGTAACTGTATCCCTCGGCATTCATTCCCTGCGGGGAAAACATCAGATAATGCTGATCGCCAAGGCTGAAAAAGTCCGGACATTCCCACATATAGCTTTCACCCGCATCAGCGTGGGCCAGTACGCGATCGAAGGTCCATTCACGCAATGAACTGCCGCGATAAAGCAGGATCTGCCCCGTGTTGCCTGGATCTTTCGCCCCGACTACCATCCACCATGTGTCGGCTTCACGCCACACTTTAGGATCGCGGAAGTGCATGATTCCTTCTGGTGGAGTGAGGATCACACCCTGTTTCTCGAAATGAATACCATCCCGACTGGTAGCCAGACATTGTACTTCGCGAATTGCATCGTCATTACCTGCACCATCGAGCCAGACGTGTCCGGTGTAGATAAGTGAGAGGACACCATTGTCATCGACAGCACTACCTGAAAAACACCCGTCTTTGTCATTATCGTCTCCTGGCGCTAGCGCAATAGGCTCATGCTGCCAGTGGATCATATCGTCGCTGGTGGCATGTCCCCAGTGCATTGGCCCCCAGTGTTCGCTCATCGGGTGATGTTGATAAAACGCGTGATAACGATCGTTAAACCAGATCAGGCCGTTTGGATCGTTCATCCACCCGGCAGGAGGCGCGAGGTGAAAATGGGGATAGAAAGTGTTACCCCGGTGCTCATGAAGTTTTGCTAGGGCGTTTTGCGCCGCATGCAATCGAGATTGCGTCATTTTAATCATCCTGGTTAAGCAAATTTGGTGAATTGTTAACGTTAACTTTTATAAAAATAAAGTCCCTTACTTTCATAAATGCGATGAATATCACAAATGTTAACGTTAACTATGACGTTTTGTGATCGAATATGCATGTTTTAGTAAATCCATGACGATTTTGCGAAAAAGAGGTTTATCACTATGCGTAACTCAGATGAATTTAAGGGAAAAAAATGTCAGCCAAAGTATGGGTTTTAGGGGATGCGGTCGTAGATCTCTTGCCAGAATCAGACGGGCGGCTACTGCCTTGTCCTGGCGGCGCGCCAGCTAACGTTGCGGTGGGAATCGCCAGATTAGGCGGAACAAGTGGGTTTATAGGTCGGGTGGGGGATGATCCTTTTGGTGCGTTAATGCAAAGAACGCTGCTAACTGAGGGAGTCGATATCACGTATCTGAAGCAAGATGAATGGCACCGGACATCCACGGTGCTTGTCGATCTGAACGATCAAGGGGAACGTTCATTTACGTTTATGGTCCGCCCCAGTGCCGATCTTTTTTTAGAGACGACAGACTTGCCCTGCTGGCGACATGGCGAATGGTTACATCTCTGTTCAATTGCGTTGTCTGCCGAGCCTTCGCGTACCAGCGCATTTACTGCGATGACGGCGATCCGGCATGCCGGAGGTTTTGTCAGCTTCGATCCTAATATTCGTGAAGATCTATGGCAAGACGAGCATTTGCTCCGCTTGTGTTTGCGGCAGGCGCTACAACTGGCGGATGTCGTCAAGCTCTCGGAAGAAGAATGGCGACTTATCAGTGGAAAAACACAGAACGATCGGGATATATGCGCCCTGGCAAAAGAGTATGAGATCGCCATGCTGTTGGTGACTAAAGGTGCAGAAGGTGTGGTGGTCTGTTATCGAGGACAAGTTCACCATTTTGCTGGAATGTCTGTTAATTGTGTCGATAGCACGGGGGCGGGAGATGCGTTCGTTGCCGGGTTACTCACAGGTCTGTCCTCTACGGGATTATCTACAGATGAGAGAGAAATGCGACGAATTATCGATCTCGCTCAACGTTGCGGAGCGCTTGCAGTAACGGCGAAAGGGGCAATGACAGCGCTGCCATGTCGACAAGAACTGGAATAGTGAGAAGTAAACGGCGAAGTCGCTCTTATCTCTAAATAGGACGTGAATTTTTTAACGACAGGCAGGTAATTATGGCACTGAATATTCCATTCAGAAATGCGTACTATCGTTTTGCATCCAGTTACTCATTTCTCTTTTTTATTTCCTGGTCGCTGTGGTGGTCGTTATACGCTATTTGGCTGAAAGGACATCTAGGGTTGACAGGGACGGAATTAGGTACACTTTATTCGGTCAACCAGTTTACCAGCATTCTATTTATGATGTTCTACGGCATCGTTCAGGATAAACTCGGTCTGAAGAAACCGCTCATCTGGTGTATGAGTTTCATCCTGGTCTTGACCGGACCGTTTATGATTTACGTTTATGAACCGTTACTGCAAAGCAATTTTTCTGTAGGTCTAATTCTGGGGGCGCTCTTTTTTGGACTGGGGTATCTGGCGGGATGCGGTTTGCTTGACAGCTTCACCGAAAAAATGGCGCGAAATTTTCATTTCGAATATGGAACAGCGCGCGCCTGGGGATCTTTTGGCTATGCTATTGGCGCGTTCTTTGCCGGCATATTTTTTAGTATCAGTCCCCATATCAACTTCTGGTTGGTCTCGCTATTTGGCGCTGTATTTATGATGATCAACATGTGTTTTAAAGATAAGGATCACCAGTGCGTAGCGGCGGATGCGGGAGGGGTAAAAAAAGAGGATTTTATCGCAGTTTTCAAGGATCGAAACTTCTGGGTTTTCGTCATATTTATTGTGGGGACGTGGTCTTTCTATAACATTTTTGATCAACAACTTTTTCCTGTCTTTTATGCAGGTTTATTCGAATCACACGATGTAGGAACGCGCCTGTATGGTTATCTCAACTCATTCCAGGTGGTACTCGAAGCGCTATGCATGGCGATTATTCCTTTCTTTGTGAATCGGGTAGGGCCAAAAAATGCATTACTTATCGGTGTTGTGATTATGGCGTTGCGTATCCTTTCCTGCGCGCTGTTCGTTAACCCCTGGATTATTTCATTAGTGAAGCTGTTACATGCTATTGAGGTTCCACTTTGTGTCATATCCGTCTTCAAATACAGCGTGGCAAATTTTGATAAGCGCCTGTCGTCGACGATCTTTCTGATTGGTTTTCAAATTGCCAGTTCGCTTGGGATTGTGCTGCTTTCAACGCCGACTGGGATACTCTTTGACCACGCAGGCTACCAGACAGTTTTCTTCGCAATTTCGGGTATTGTCTGCCTGATGTTGCTATTTGGCATTTTCTTCTTGAGTAAAAAACGCGAGCAAATAGTTATGGAAACGCCTGTACCTTCAGCAATATAGACGTAAACTTTTCCGGTTGTTGTCGATATCTCCCTATCCCTCAACCGGAAAATAATAATACTAAAGTGCTTAGCCCTGCTAATAATCACCTAATCCAAACGCCTCATTCATGTTCTGGTACAGTCGCTCAAATGTACTTCAGATGCGCGGTTCGCTGATTTCCAGGACATTGTCGTCATTCAGCGACCTGTCCCGTGTATCACGGTCCTGCGAATTCATCAAGGAATGCATTGCGGAGTGAAGTATCGAGTCACGCCATATTTCGCTATCAGGATTCTGTGTGATGGTTACATCGCCCGGCCCAGGGCTGTTTAGTCATCAGCGCTTTCTGACAGTGCTGAGATTTCAACCTGTTGCAGTAAAAATGAGTAGATATAAGGCAAGTGTGCTGCCAAACCTATCTTTTACGGGGTGAAGGTAGATTTCGTTTGAAGGGTATCTGGTGTCACCTGCAGGAATCGAATCATTTTTTATGTGTTTGATTTTATGGTTTTTATTGTTTTTATTTTAAGTTAATACCATCAAGGATACCATCATATAACACATTGTTCCTGAACTGGAGTGAGTGATTTTAGGTAAAAATTGCGAACCTCAAATCCGAAGTAATGACATAGAAAAACGTATATGTATTCTTCTATAAGTTCCAGTTAAGCAAACTTAAGTACCTAATAAGGGTATTTATGTAGGCAGTTTAAATATTATTTTAAAATCTGGTAAAGATGGTTAAAATTAATTGTTTTAGAAATGTTTTTTTGTTTATTATAACTAAATAATATTCTAACTGGTAAATTAGGCGATGATGCTACTCGGTATATTAATGTTGTAGTCTGCAATAAAGAGAGAGGTAGCTACGTTGAATTAATTTTTTTTGGATGAGTTTATTATCAGTGTTTAATGATTTTCTGTGATGATTAGAAAATATTGCATAACTGTGTGACTTAAATAGTCATATTATTTTAACAGCTATGCAATATGTTATATTAATTTACTTAGCGCATATTATTTTTTCTGCTAGAAAGCTAACTAAAGGAATATAGAAACTAACTAATTCTTCTGATTCAGTTAGAGGGATGTGACAATCCTCACGATTGTATTTGTCTGATGAGTGTACAAGTGCGTTTCTTATATGTTTCAGTACATGGGCTGTATTAGGAATCATATGCTCATTATTCTTAATATTTATGGATAAATTCTCGCCAAATATTTTTCTTGCTTTTGTGTAATGTTTCTCACCAATACTTTCTTCAAAATTTTCAATGAACTGCTTCAATTCATCCGGTTCAATATATTTTTTAAGTACTCTAATCAACATGTCTTTTTCATCGGATTTATCATTATGTTTTTTGACAGTGTTTATTATTGACTCGATATCTGCTAATGATCCGCTAAAATTTGTTGATTGTATGTTAGATCTTAGTTTAGCTTGTAACTCTTCTTCCGAAACACTTAGGAAGTTATATTCTAAAACATGATAATATGATAGGAATGATTGGCTTGGGAACTGGCTACTAACGGCAACTTTATAATAATTAACTAGATTTATATCATAGCTAGCAAAAGGAATATTGAGTTCAACTTCATCTTCAGAAGTATATGCTATATTTAAAGAGCGGCGTTGTTTATATAGTTCCCAAGCTTGGCCGTAATCAACTGCTAGCTTGAATAAACAGCTATCGAAACATTTTAATGCATCATCTAGCATTTTTTGCTGTTCGATTTTTCTCTTAAGATTATATTTTATTGTTATTGGAGTCCAAACAATAGTGTGGAAATAGACATATCCTAAACGAACTCTATTAATCAGCCTTCTTTTTACAATTTTATCAATGAAGTTTTTGTAGTCTTCAGATTTAAAATGGCTAAGAGAAAATTCTTTGGTTGCTCTTGATAGTTGTACTGTCTTTGATGAATTAGATTTGAATTCAAATGAAGGTGTTTCAAAAATATTTTGGTTTAATCGCTGAACAAAAACCTCAACTGTTCGATAGCCAATCAATGTCCTCTTTTCAAGATCATATCGATATTGTCGGGATTTTGCAAAGTTAGATATTGCCTCATCATATCCTTCGTTGAATCTTACTTCCACATCCTTGCCATCGATTTGTAAATATAATTTATCTTCTTGAACCTTACATTGAATGCCATTTGATTCGAAAACCTCTTTTACAAATTCAAAATTCATTTTTTTCATCCTTTTTCAATACACCGAAATGCAATACTTAATCTATCTAAACCATAACCTTTATAGAAGAATAAATATGAACATTGTTAACGGTCGAGGGAAAATGCTCTAGTTCCTGCCTTCATGCTTCTCAAAGTGTCTTAGGTGTAAATAGCTGATATCTTGTGTGAAATGTTATCTTGTTGTAAATGGATTTGCAATGTTAACTCATGTAAAAAATAGATCATTGTCATAAAAAATGAAGTGTCTGCAAGTTAATAGGTCAGAACGCATGTAATCATAAACGGAACAAAAAACATAGCAGAAATAATGTCCGAGTTATCTACTGACATAACTAAAAAAATAATCTAAGTCTCGTCATTTCAGATAGCTTAGGAGGCTAATATCCATACCCGAATCATAGGATTTCCGTTGATAGGTAGCATATAAGAATGAGAGAAAATCAGCTGAGAGCGCATTAACCGATAGTGGTGGACTTATCCAGTTTGATTGATACAACGAAACTGATAATGATAGTCGGTTAAGGTAGTTTAGCGCACAGCCCCGCACGCCTGCCCGCTTCGCTTAACAGACTGGTTTTCATGCATGCCATAAATCGTCTCAGTTACCACCATACAAAGGTTTTCGCCTCAAAAAAGGTGCATAAGACTCATGCGTTTTCATGCGCCATAGACATGCACTCATGCGCTCTCAGGCCAGCCAGGGAAAAGGTGTTAAAAATCCCGGCACTCGACCGGGATTACGTGGGCGTTTTTTCTAATCAGACAGGAATCTGCTGACGGCTTGACAGTTTTGACGCGGAGCCATAGCGATTGAGCGTTTGCTGTTGTTTTACCGGGGTTTGTGATTTGTCTGGTTCCTGTTCATTGCGCCGGGGTTTCATGATTATCTTATCCACACTCTCCAGTGCCGTAAATGTGCAGGAACATTCCAGATTCTGGCACTGATACCACGAGCGTTTAACTGACGGAGCTTCATAGGCTGCTGTTCTGGCGTGTGCAACTGTACCGCATTCCGGACATTTAAGTGCCATTAATATCACTCCTGTATATCGTTAATGTCATTCAGGCGTTGCTGAAAACGCAGGTGTTGTGCCGGGGTGTAAGAGCCCTGGCAATCACGAATCATCCCGGGGTCAGGCATCAAACCGGATTCATCTAGGATCTCACGATAATCCCCGACAATTTCAGGCGGTGTTATTGCCAGCTGGCGAACCAGAGCACTGCGTAATATACGAAACGCAACGTCAACCCCTCCGCGTCCCTTCAGGAACGGAGCCAGTGCAGATGTCAGGGCTGCCCCATTCGCCTGCATAAAATTGCTGAGAGCAGCTTCTGTGCAGGCCTCCATCAATAAATGCTGCGAGTAAATGCATTCGCGCGCAGCACAGTTAATTTGCCATTTCAGCACATCCAGACGTTCCCGCAGTAATTCGAGCTGTCGGGCATAATCTGCTGGTTTTTCTGTGGCAGTGAGGAGAGATGCTATCTGTTGTTCAACGGCTTTTCGGCTCTCACTATGTCCGGCCCACAGAATACGGGCATTCCGAAAACTGGTAAGTGCCTGGTCAGGTGTGCCTCGGGCCGTCATACTGCTTTCTCCTTCTCAGCAAGTTCCTGACGAACCTTTATTTTATGCATAGCTGCCGGAGAGAGTTGATTACTGAAATCCAGACGCGCCGCATAATCCGGGGCAACTCCCGCCAGTTTAAACACCGGGTCCTGTTCAGGCATCGCATCGTTAGCCAGAGCCGGTCTGGTGATATGTTTATGAATAAAGTCTTTCAGCACTGTGTCCGGGTCATTAACTGAATTCACCACACCCACAACGGCACTGGCTTCCCGGCCCATTGTGGATTTAAGCAGGCTCAGCGTCTGAATAAGCGCTTTTCCATGCGACTGCATAAAATCTTCCCAGATTTGTTTTGCGCGAATATCTACAAGGATGTTATGCGCGTGGATATACTTTCCGGCTAATTCCGCAGCTTTCTGCGGCAAAAGTGCATTTTCGCTTTCCTGAGCCGCCAGCAGCTCATCAAAATCCTCAAGCGTTTCTCGTCCCAGCGCAATTTCCGTGCGCAGTTTTTTCATTTCCTTTGAGACCACGCCCTGACTTTCACGAAACAGCGTGCGCCACTCCTCATTCAGTGTGTTCGTCGTGGCTTCCATTTCAGCGCGACGCTGGCGGATTGTCGCAATATTATCCGCTGCCGCTTTCTGCTGACGACGTGCTTCAAGCCATGCGTTTCTGGCTGTGTTCATGGTTTCCAGTGCCCGCTGCGTTACAGCCGGAAAAGTGGAAAGGTTGTTATTCACTGCGGTGTTGTTCATGACTTCTCCTGTCGGGGTGGTTAGTTACGTCAATTGTGTCGTGGCTGACACAAGCACACTATCGGTGCTCAGTGTGTGGTGGCTGGCACAACGGGCGCTTGCGGTTATTCCGACGTGGCTATGAAAGCCAGCCAGATAAAAATGCCCACTGTTTCAGTCTGCTTTATGTCCCTGATGCGGTGGAACAGGTGAAACATGTGTTACACCTTTGTTTTATAAAGCATTTATATACACTGCACCGGTGGAACATCGCGGGTAACAAGGTGGAACAGCGGATTGGCTGGCGTTACATCTGTTCCACCTCACTATTTCAGAAGGTGGAACAGGTTCAGCCCTGTAAAATACGGTTGTTCCACCTGTTTCACCTGTTACCCTTAATAAATAAGACTCACGCAAAGTCTTAACCCGGCACCTCGCTGTTGAAGACATAGAGCCTGCGGGGATTCATCTCTGGCGGGCGAATGGTTGTCTGGAGTTTGCCATCAGTGGAGGGCAGCAGGTATCCACGATCTGCGCACAGACGCGCCACCTTGCGCGGGTCAAATCCCCTGCAGATTTCTTTCCAGCCGGACGGCATGACATAGAACGTAGTGACAGCTTCCGTGCCCTGCGCGGTACTGCCTTTCTCCACCCTGCGCCAGCCCACCATATTGCCGGGGCGGTTGCGCTCGTCATACCAGTCTGCAAAGCGGCTGTACTGATTCGCGGTAAAGAAACTGCGAACCTGCTCCAGTGCGGCGATATCTTCCTGATTGGCGGTGTGCCCGCGATCTTTCAGCCATGCGTTCAGGCAGACGCGGGTTGCCCGCAGTGCTTCACCCTCAGGCCAGCCGGTGATACCCAGACGGGTTGCCAGTTCACCTGCCATCGCCACCAGTGCAAAGCGGTTCACAGCCCGTCCCACCTGATTGCCTGCATCTTTCGGAGTCAGGGCGGCAGCATATTCCTTCATCAGCGATTTTGCCTGTGCCGTTAGTCCGTTAAGATCAGCGGTCAGTGCTTTCAGCCACTCCCGGAACGGCGAACCGTAGTAGCAGGACGTGGCCCATTCAAGATGCTCTGCCAGAGCCTTGCCGCTGTCGAAGCCGTGCAGCTCCTCAAAAACGCCAAACTTCCCGGAATCGCTGGGGATCTGGATCATCCTGACTTCCATCCCGGCAAAAGTACGCTCACCGGCCTTTGCCGCATGTTCGGTCAGAGACAATTCGCCAGTTGAAAAGAACAACAGGCGCCACTGCTTACGGGTACGCAGCTCACCGTCCGTACCGGCACGGCCCTTGCCCTGACCGTTTGCCAGCATGTAGGCGATATTGCCTGCCTCGCGTCCGTCAACTTCCCGGATCTCATCAAGCATCATGGCGGCATCGTTGCGGCGGCTGGCGCATCCCTCCAGCGCGTTGCCGGTGGCCCGCCATGTCTGCCAGTAGTCAGGCCCGCCGCAGACGGAGGTTGCCGCTTTCATGGTGGTAGTCTTACCGTCTGTCGATTCCCCTTTGAGGTGGTAGCCGCCGCCGTCCATACCCACCAGCCGTAACAGTGGTGCAGCAAAGGCCAGGCTGACAGCAAATGCCACGCGGGAGTTGCCGGTACAGTAGCGGGATACATGCTCCCGCCATTCCTCTGTTGTGCCCGACACGCGGAAATCACGCCCCTGCACGGAAGTGGTCTGGAGAATGACACCCTCTGCACCTTCACCGCTGACCTCATCCTGCAGGACGTAAACCTGACCATGCCAGCCAGTACGACTGACGCAGGTCACGCGGCGTTCCGGTTTACACAGTGAGATATATTCCATCAGGCGTGCGCGTGCCTCACCGGTGGTGCTGATATAAGACAGCCCGTTAACCAGCAGTACCCGGCGCAGTTCCTCACCACTGCCGCTCAGCATTTCCATCGGCATCGCCCAGCGGCGACACTCACCCCACGTATCTTCCCATTCCAGCAGTCGTCCGAAGTTACCGCCATCGGCATCGCAGGTGATTGCCGTCACACGCAGCGGGCTGCATATTTTGACGTTCTGGATCTCCGTCTCACCGTTGCGCTGTACCTGCTTTTCATACCAGAGATATTCCTGGGTAAGACGGAACCCGTGCGGCAGTTGCGTGCGGCCTTCCCCGCACAGTACCAGACCGTTGCGAAAGGCTTCACGGGCACGGGTAATACCATGCTCCCGATGAAAGTCATTCCAGTCAGCCTTAATCTCTCCTGGTGGCAGCGTCATCCAGCCGCCAACAGATTTTGCCGCCCGTTCAGCAAAGGCTCTGCCGGGATTCTCCCCCCCGTCCTGAAAATCGTTATCACCGGCGATGATAATTTTTACCTCAGGCCAGCGTGCCCGCAGCGACTGCGCCACATTGGGCAGATTGCCCGCAGATATGGCAGCCACTACGCATCCGGCAGTGAGCTGGCTTACCGTCAGCGCCGTAGCGTAACCTTCGGTAATCACCACCTGTACCGGTGGTTCAGACGGTAACGGGCTGAGCGACACAAACGCGCCTTTCATCGTGCTGCCGGGCAGTATGCTTTTTTCACCCGTCGGGGCGATAAGCTGTGCACCGGTCACGGCTCCGGTATTGGTCGTGAGTGGTAACAGCAGGGAACCGGCAGGAAAATCCTTACCGCTGATATGCTGCACGCTTCCGGTCAGAGAGGCCGGGTATCCGGCGAACCCTTTTCCTGTCAGATAGGCGCTTTCTCCCGTGTGGCTCTCTTTCATCAGCGCCGCCACGGTAAGACCCATGTCGCGTTTAGGGGCTTTTTGTCTGGCAGGCTTAACAGGCAGTTCCTGCACATCCGGCACATTAAGCATCTGCGCCACCTCCTGCGCAGCCTTTCTGACGCTGTAACCGGTTACGAGCTTAACCAGATCCAGACCGTCACCATTGCCACACTGGCTGCAGATCCACGTCCCGCGCCCGTCAAGGTCATCAAGGCGAAAACGATCCTTGCCCCCACATTTCGGGCAGGGACCGTGCCTGCCGTTTTCAGGTACATCAATACGCAGCATCTGCAGAATAACGGGCCATTTCCCCCGCGCGGCGGCTGAAATCTGCGTAACCGTCTGTATTGTCATACTTCCCCCTGATACAACGTCACACCGGTACTGCAGCAGACATCAAAGGCCGCCGGAAGCGTGCGGTACATCTCCGCCATTACTTCACAACCGCGCGCGGTCAGTACCGGCGGCGCGGTCAGCAGTGACGGCTCCAGCATGTCAGTCAGCAGTGCCAGCGCGGCAGCGGCGCCCTGTGCTTCGCCGTACTCGTTAATCAGTGCGCACTCGATATGCAGCGCAATGGCCATTTCAATACGCTCCACCGTCAGGCTGTGCGGACCATACTGATCATTGCCAGTTTCGTTCAGCATTTTCTGCCGCCATGCTGAAGCAATAGCCCACCGGTAAAGCGCGGTGGTCATTTCTGCCGGGAAAATGGAAACCTGCGGCTGGTTCATCTGGCACCTCCTTCAATCAGTGCGCAGCTGTGTGCAATATCCGTCAAATCTGCCCGCAGGTACTCCATCAGCGCGGCGACACCAGGCGCAAAGCCTGCGTCCAGTGCTCCGGCCTGAGACGGGTATTCAGAAAAGAGAAGCTGGAGCATGTCGCAGGCATTTCTTGCGCGGGTCAGCTTTCCGAAACCGTCCTCTGACAACCCATAGGCAAAAGCACCGGTATTGTGTTTTTCAGGCAAAGTCTGGCCCTGAGCACCGTTGTGCCCGTTTGAAATATTCATTGTGGATTACTCCGTTTTCAGCGGTGTTTTGTCAGAGAAACTTTGAATAGTGACCGTCATCAGGCTCAGCAGAACACCATATGCTACGCTCCCGCCAGCGGATAAATAGCACAGACGGATGCAGTGTCAGCGGGCCGGAACCACTACCGCCTGCAGGAGCTGGTGCAGGCTTAAAGAGCGGTACATCAAACAGGCGCGTATATCGCTGTTCAAACCATGCCAGAGGGCAGGAAGAAAGCTGGTTGTCGCTGTCATGACGTATCAGCACTTCACAGCTGAATTCAGGATTAACCAGCGCCACAGAGGGCGAGGCTTCTATTAATCGGATAATCGTGACCGTCCAGCCACGTTCATGCTGCCAGCGTTCGCCGGGATGCGGATAATTACGCATGTTCACCTCAGCAGGGAATGCGCCCGGCAAAGCTCAGTACATAGTCCGGGGCAAGTCTGCGCCGCGCTGATCGCTCGTTATCTGCGGTGATCCTTAACATTACCGGACGGGCATTACGTTGACTGCGGTTGATCGCCGCAAATAACCAGGTACACTTCTGTTTAGCCATCTTCGTTACCTCATATAACGTGCTGGTCAGACGCCTCGGTGGTGCTGCAAACACTCCGGGGCGTTGCTATTTTGTTTTTCTGTGTGTAATGTGTCATTACACATAAATACATTACAATGGGTGTAATTGACGTGTCAACACACAAAAATGAAAGACGTGGGAATCCGCCATTCCAGTTCCGACTTGACCCTGAACTGCGTGAACTGATGGAACAAGCACAACAGCAGGATGGCGATGAATCGCTAGCGGCTTGGATCAAGCGCATTCTACGCAAAGAGTTACAAAGCCGAGGTTTAGAACCAAAGAATTGATTAATACGTTGGGGAGGCTTTTTTCTCCCCAGCTTTGTTAATATTGTCATTACACTACTTCCTCCAATCCTGCTGATTGAGCTTTAACCCACTGCCTAATTTCTTGTGCATCGTAAACAGATACCCGTTTTGAAATGCGTATAGATTTGGGAAATTCAGGATTGTTCTTTTCCCAGCGCCAGAGAGTAACCGTACTTATTTGCAAAAAGTCAGCAGTAGCTCGTGGGCGGGCATGTCCAGTGATAGGATAAGTTTTTAATGTCATGAAATTACCTGCCGTGTTATGTAATGAACACGGCAGATACTATGGGGATATCAAAATGCTGTGAAGGTAGTGTAATCAACTCTACCTGTAGATTGTTTCAGTCTACCCCTTTTGTTTTAATCCCGCATGATTAACCGCTAATCGTAATTTTCTTAAGATTTCTTGTTCATTAGTGATAAATATTGGAGGTAGCTCTCCTAAATGTTTAATTATGGCGTTAGTCCACTTTTCAGGACTTATCTCTTTTCTTTCACCACGACATTCGCTTGGGTATTTTGCTAATATATATATGGCTGCATTTAATAACCCCCCCCTATTTTTTGCATGATGCTCAGCAGTGTTATTTAATCGCTTGGGGATTTTAGGTTCAGATGAAATTCTTTTCGTAAGTAAACTTGGCATAGGAATTCCAGTTTTTACTGATTTCCATATTAACTCTAAATCTCTTCGCATGATAAGAAGATCTTCAAATGGAATATCAATGACCTTATTTCCTTCATATGAGGCCGTTGCCATCAAAACATTATCTCGTATTTTTACCGGTTTAAGCCTGAATTCATAATCTGGATCTATAGCTAATCCATTTTTTATGTCACTTATCATATCATCGGCGTACCAAATACCACAGGCAAATCCTATAATTTGAAGCCCATTTTCAAAATGTTCAAAGGAGTCATCTTTAAGGTCATACCATATTGTTGAAAATTCCATCTCTAGTGATTGATTAGTTAATACGGGATGAATTAAGTCAATTTCCATTTTCTGATTTTTATAGAGGAAATTAACATTAAATCTAACTGCAAGTCCATCCGCCTTGAATGCGATATTAAAAGCGCCTATTTCGTATAGGTGTAATAAATCATCAATCTCGCATTCTAATAGTCTTGAAGCGCGTTCAAATGAACAATATTCTAATGGTGGTATTTTTTTGTCAATCCATAGATTTCCTAAGAATATAGTTTCATTCTCTTTTGAATGCTGCATTATGACCTCTGTTTTAAATTATAAGAAAATTTAATTGATAATGTTAATACCTGATAAGTCATAAGGAGCATGAAATTCGTCCTTATTTAGTTCCAGATAATTAGACCACCATTGCATCATTCTGCGGCGTTCCTGCATGTGCTGCGCAAGATGCACATATGCTGCCCGCACTTCGTTTCTTTCTTGGTGACTCATCTGCCGTTCAACTGCATCGCGTGACCAGAGTCCTGATTCGGTCAGTGCAGAGCAGGCCATCGCCCTGAACCCATGCAAGCAAACATCACTTTGAGTGTCGTAACCCATCGTTCGCAGTGCTTTATTAACTGTGTTTTCGCTCATCGGTTTATATGGGTTGCTGTCACCGGGGAAAACCAGCAGATATTCACCACTGATTTTCCTTATATCCTCCAGTACCCCGATAGCCTGACTAGATAGCGGGACATAATGAGCAGCCCCCATCTTTGCACCCCGCTCTGAGAATTTAACCCCTGCGATCTCTTCACGTTGTCCTGGTATCGTCCATAGCCCATTTTCAATGTCGATCTCCTCCCATCTGGCATGTCGTAGTTCGCTGGATCGCACAAAAGTGTGCAGGGAAAATAGAACTGCTAGGCGAGTCAATGGTCTTCCCGTGTAACTTCTCGTTTTCGCTAACAGTTCAGGTAAACGTTCGAGAGGTAGTGCGGGGCGATGTCGTACTTTGGGGGTCGTAATTGCACCTTTTAGATCGTGGGCAGGGTTGTAATCGACAATTCCACGTTGCACGGCATAACGGAAGATGCTCGTCATAGTGGTTTTTACCCGGCTCGTTGTGGCACCAATTCCTTTCTCAGTCATCTCAACCAGCATCGGCATCAAGTCACGGGTTTTGAGCGTATCGATAGGCTTTGAACCGATGGCAGGAAAGAGGTGGTTTTCCATTTCTCGGAGAATTTTTTTACGGGTGATCTCTTTCCACTCAGGATGCCCTATCGTTCTACTATGCCACTCTCTGGCAACACTCTCGAACGTGGGGGAAATTGGGTCTTCCTTTTTGGGTTTCTTTGCTTCGCGAGGATCACGACCATCGGCTAGTAGTTGCCTGGCTTCATCACGCCGTTTCCGCGCTGTTGCAAGTGAGACATCTGGGTAGACCCCTAATGCCAATGTCACTTGTTTTCCATCAAAACGATAATTCATACGCCAGTATTTTCCACCAGTCTTTCGTACCAGTAGATACAAACTCCCTCCATCGGTAAGTTTGTAATCATTGGTCTTCGGCTTGGCGTTTTCTATCTGTTTGGGGGAAAGCACATTAATGGCCATATCTGTACTCATTTTGGTAGATTGATGGTATCTGCATATCGAACTGGGGAATACCATCACTTATACCATCACGAGGTTGTAATGTCATGAAATTAACTGAAATGAAAATCAGGCCGATTCGGTGATAACTTACTGTTTTTTTAAGTGGTTATGTAATGAAGTGAAATGTAGAGAAAGGTCTTTAAAGTGTCCCCTGCAGGAATCGAACCTGCAATTAGCCCTTAGGAGGGGCTCGTTATATCCATTTAACTAAGAGGACAATGCGGCATGAGTATACCCGCTAATGGACTGCGGGGTAAGTACGCTGCCGCTCGATTGCTTAAACCCTCGCCATTTATGCTGGGTTTTTATCATTTTTCTTAATGTTTTCCGCACGTTCTGCTTTTTGGCGTGCTTCTGCTTTACGCTTGTTGCTCATGTCGTTACGAATCTGTGCATGACTCATTAACGCGAAGATAAAGGTGCCGCCGCAGATGTTCCCCGCTAAAGTAGGTAGTGCGAAGGGCCAGATGAAATCGCTCCAGTGCAGCGTGCCGTTAAACACCAGATAGAGGATTTCAACAGAACCGACAACGATGTGGGTGGTGTCACCCAGTGCAATAAGCCAGGTCATCAATATAATCACCACAATCTTTGCCGCACCCGCAGCAGGAAACATCCAAACCATAGTGGCGATCAGCCAGCCGGAAATGATCGCGTTGGCAAACATCTCGCTGGGGGTGTTCTTCATCACATCCATGCCGATTTTGACAAATGCATCGCGAGTTTCTTCATTGAAGATAGGCATATATTCAAATGCCCATGCAGCAATACCTGTCCCGAGAATATTACCCAGCAGCACGACGCCCCATAATCGCATAAGTAAGCCGACGTTGCTCATTGTCGGTTTTTGCATGACGGGTAGTACCGCAGTCACGGTGTTTTCGGTAAATAATTGCTGGCGGGCCATAATGACGATAATAAAACCAAAGGTATAACCGAGATTCTCCAGTAAGAAGCTGCCTGGCACTCCTTCCAGTTCGACATGAAATATCCCTTTTGCCAGTAGCGAAGCGCCCATCGACAGACCCGCCGCAATGGCTGACCACAGTAGCGCCATTGCGTCGCGTTCCAGCTCTTTTTCACCATCCTGGCGGATATGCTCATGAATTGCCATCGCCCGGGAGGGGAGTCGGTCTTCATCTATTTCTATTTTTTTGCCGCGCTCTTTTTCTTCGCTCTCAACTTCAATTTCGTCGCTGTGTTGATCAATTTTGTCGTTGTCCATGGTCTCTTCTCTTGAATTAGCACGTATAGCTAAAGCGTAGCGGCTTTTTTGCTCGCAACTGGCGGGAGTTACTCTGAAAATGTAGAAAAGGCTGCGTTTGCCTTTTTCTGTTTCTATAGAATCAAGTAGCCTACAGGGCGGCGATTACCAGGCTATGATCAAATCAGCAAATCAGGGCGTCTGGACATCAGTTGACGTGCTGTTACAATCGCCCACACCTAAACAGGCGGATACGGTATCGTTCCGTCATGGATGGCAAACTGCATAAGCCATAAAAAAAACAGGGAGACATTTATGAAGCTTCGCCTGTCGGCGCTTGCTCTGGGAACTACGCTTCTGGTGGGGTGTGCGAGTTCCGGTACAGATCAGCAAGGGCGTTCTGACCCGTTAGAAGGGTTCAACCGCACCATGTACAACTTCAACTTCAACGTATTAGACCCGTATATTGTTCGACCGGTCGCTGTCGCCTGGCGTGATTATGTTCCGCAACCGGCGCGTAATGGTTTGAGCAACTTTACTGGCAACCTTGAAGAACCTGCGGTGATGGTTAACTACTTCTTGCAGGGCGACCCTTATCAGGGGATGGTCCACTTTACCCGCTTTTTCCTGAACACCATTTTGGGGATGGGCGGTTTTATTGATGTTGCAGGGATGGCGAACCCGAAACTGCAACGGACTGAACCTCACCGCTTCGGTAGTACGCTTGGTCATTATGGCGCGGGTTATGGGCCTTACGTCCAGTTACCGTTCTACGGTAGCTTCACGCTGCGTGATGACGGTGGTGATATGGCGGATGGTCTTTACCCGGTTCTTTCCTGGCTGACCTGGCCGATGTCTGTGGGTAAATGGACGCTTGAAGGGATAGAAACTCGTGCGCAGTTGTTGGATTCCGATGGTCTGCTGCGTCAGTCGTCCGATCCTTATATTATGGTGCGCGAAGCGTACTTCCAGCGTCATGATTTCATCGCTAATGGCGGCGAACTCAAACCGCAGGAAAATCCGAACGCGCAAGCGATTCAGGATGATTTAAAAGATATCGATTCTGAATAAGAAACAAATAAAAAAGGTGAGTCGCAATACTCACCTTTTTTGTTGTTATCCCTCAATTACCACAAGTAAAAGGAGATAAACCGACAATGACCCGGACGTAATGATGTAAAAATACTGATGTTCGTCACTGACTATTTCCGATATTCAGGAGTTGAAAAATCAAAAAACTGGAAAAATAATTTTAAATATCATCAAAATTAACACCTGGCGCAGATAGTTGATTAATTTCATTTTGATATTCCGTCTGGCGATTTTGAAGCCTTTTTTCAACTTTATCTTCGAGATCCTTAAAGTCTTTGTATTTATTTTCAGGATGGTCAACGTCAACTTTGTTAGCGAATAAAGTAGAAATTATTTCTTTTACATTATCGCGTCTAAATTTTGCATCGTCCACTTGAAAATTATATCTTATTGCTCGACCTAAACGTTTAAAAACTTCGTTAGGTTCTCTCAGTCTTTCCCCGTTGAGCTCGTTTACAACCTGATGATCGGAACCTGTTGCAAATGATTCTGCCATGATAGCTTTACTGCTTTCAAACCACGCTGAAGCATTCCTGGCTTTTTCACTACAATATTGGGTGAGACTATCACCATTAATACGAATTCCTCTTTGAATGTGGTAGTCGTCCTGATCGTAGTAACCGAGAGATAAGTAATCATTTCCGTTTTTATTTTTAATTACAATAGCGAGAGAGTCGCCTTTTTTATCTTTACCGTACCAGGTAAATAAGTCCGTTGGTTCGCTATTCCCGCTCTCATCAAATTCCGTTACCGTATGTCTGAGTTTGTGTGATATCTTATCGAAGATAAAACTAGGATCTCCATCATATATTTCTTTTAATGCGCTGAAGATCATTTCCTTATTATTGATATCATGAGTCTTCTCAACTATGTTGTCATTAATGATAGTACGGACGAGTTCTTTGTCTTTATAGTTCGCAGGTAATTCTATTGGTTCTTGGTTGTCGATACCAATATTAATATGGTCTGTATCATTGGAGCCAATATCAATATAAGTAACTGAGGAATTATTAATATTAAATCTATAAGGATCGTCGTTTACTCGTATGGCGTTTTTTATAAGCTCAAGTAGATGTTTAATACAGGTGCTTATTCCTTCCTTACCATTAAAAAGGTTTTTGAACTCTTGTACTAATCCATTAATTTCATCATTGTTATTTTCATTAATGGATTCTGGGTAAGTTGCGCTGGTATTGTTGATTGAAATAGATGGTAGCATGATTTTATTCCATTTTGATTGATTTGTTACAAATATATATTACCTAATGAAATAGACTATCAAAAAACGCTCATTTATTTAGAACCTATCTTTAATTTGAGTGTATGAGCGCACAATAGCCAGGGGGGGGAGTATCCTGGAAATGCAGAAAAGTAAACTCTTTGAGAAGGACGAGCAGAACGCCTGAAAATATGCCTTTCCCTTCAGGTTTGTCTGTGGATACCGCTTATTGATTTGAAAGGGCAAGCTGCCAACAGGCTGTTTGCAAAACTCAGGAGGTAAGCAATGAGGACACTACTTTCGGTGAAGTGGGGGAGTTAAAGTCACCTGCTATGCAGGTGACTTTATCCAGGCGAACGCGTTATCAGAACGCGTAGTTAAAGTTAGTACCGAACAGCCAGGCTTTACCTTCAGACTCGAACTGGTATGGGCCTTCGTTAATTTTCACGCTCTGACCGTGCATATAAGAAACACCAATGTCGACTGAAGCATCTTTATTAAATGCGTAAGTCGTACCTGCACTCAGCCAGAAACGGTCCTGGTCCGGAATGGAGATAGAACGATTCTGAGCCGGAACTGGGCTGTCATCAAAGGCGATACCGGTACGGAAGGTCCAGTTATCATCGTAGTAATAAGTGGTACCCAACGCGATGCGGTAAGCATCTTTAAAGCCTTCATGTTTCTGGAACAGCGTGTCGCCACTGGTTGAGGTCGCTTTCAGCTGCTGGAACTGACTCCAGCTGGTGTAAGCCAGGCTATAGTGAATCGCCCACTGTGGATCAACACGGTTATAACCTGACACTTCCCACATTTCAGGCAGGTTCAGCGTCAGATAACCCGATTGCGTTGCGCCACCTGTCGCGGTAGGAATTGGCAAACCGTAGTTATTAAACGCACGATTAAGATCGCTGCTGTAGTTACCTTTGAAGTCAATTTTCACTTCAGAACGGTAGGTCAGTGCATAGCGGTTATTTTTATCCAGTTCATACAGGATTCCGGCGTTCCAGCCAAAGCCCCACTGGTTACCGTTCAGATGAGCGATTTTGGTATTACTGTCGATACCGTTGGCGGTAGCTGCCAATGCTTGCCCTTGAGGAGTTTGCCCGGCAGGAGATTGCATAATCTGACCAGCAACCAACTGCCCCAGATCGCCTGCGAAACGTTCAATTTTCGCGCGAGCGTAGACGGCGTTGAAACCAAGACCAAAGCTCCATGCATTATTTAAGCGATACGCACCGCTTAAGTTCAGGTTCATGGTTTCAAGGTCAGTTGTACCCCCGACAGAGCCGCCTGCATAAGTATCATTAAACTCTGTTGCCAGACCATAGTTAGAGGTAATAGAAGCGCCCCAACCAAATTGGTCGTTAATCGGTGCAACAAAGTGCATGTTCGGAACCCATGCCGTAGGCGCGATGTTATCGGCTTTCAGGCTACGACCAGACGGAGACGTTCCGCTGATATTCACATCCGGGTCAATATAAACCGCACCCGCAGAAAATGTCGGGCGGTCAAACATGGTAATCAATGCGGGGTTACGGCTAACGTTACCTGCATCATCGGCAATTGCGCCTTCCCCTGAATAAGCCCGGCCCAGGCCAGAGGAAGAAAATTCGTTTAACTGAAAGCCTGCCGACCAGGCCTGGGTGGAGATAAGTGCCACTGCGACTGCGAGAGCAGACTTTGTAAACAGGGTTTTCTGGCTCATGACCATAACCTCAATGATTTATTTTTATACAAACTATGTTACGTGCTGTAACAGGAGCGCGAAGTGTAGGGTCTGAGGTACATCTTAGAAATCAGACCAGTGGCGAGAGTATAGGTCGGACCAGCTGGAATGTTGCAAGTATGTTTCCATCTTTTTTCAAATATGATCTAAGAAACGCGATCCAGCTGGCAAAATTTGGAGGTTGCGCACTCGCGGATTCGGGTGAATTTTGTTTTAGATCATTTTTAAGTGTGATTTCGGTCACTTATCCGATTTTGCAGAATTAACAACTGGAGCAGCACTTTCCGGAAGCGTAAAATATCCACAACGTTTATCTGGCACCTTGGGTGCACATACAGAGGAAATCAACGATGAGTAAATGTAGTGCTGATGAAACCCCGGTTTGCTGCTGTATGGATGTTGGCACCATTATGGACAACTCCGACTGCACCGCGTCTTACAGCCGCGTGTTTGCAAGCCGCGCAGAAGCAGAACAAACGCTGGCGGCGCTGACTGAAAAAGCCCGTAGCGTGGAATCCGAACCGTGTAAAATCACCCCGACTTTCACTGAAGAGTCTGACGGTGTGCGCCTGGATATCGATTTCACTTTTGCCTGCGAAGCTGAAATGCTGATCTTCCAGCTGGGTCTGCGTTAATTCCTCTCGGGTACGTACGCCCCTGTCAGTTGCTGGCAGGGGCGTTTTCTTTTCTTTCTCCTGTCTTCACTGTGTCATAGCTCCCACTTTCCTTTTTCTCCGCTTGGCTAAATGTAAAAAAATGGTTAAGACTATAATCAGGTCAGACCACTTTATTTATTTTTTTACAGGGGAGTGTTATGGGTCAGGTTTTACCGCTGGTTACCCGCCAGGGCGATCGTATCGCCATTGTTAGCGGTTTACGTACGCCTTTTGCCCGCCAGGCGACGGCTTTTCATGGCATTCCCGCGGTTGATTTAGGGAAGATGGTGGTAGGCGAACTGCTGGCACGCAGCGAGATCCCCGCTGAAGTGATTGAACAGCTGGTCTTTGGTCAGGTCGTACAAATGCCTGAAGCCCCCAACATTGCGCGTGAAATTGTTCTCGGTACCGGAATGAATGTGCATACCGATGCTTACAGCGTCAGCCGCGCTTGCGCTACCAGTTTCCAGGCGGTTGCAAACGTCGCAGAAAGCCTGATGGCGGGAACTATCCGAGCGGGGATTGCCGGTGGGGCAGATTCCTCTTCCGTATTGCCAATTGGCGTCAGTAAAAAACTGGCGCGCGTGCTGGTTGATGTCAACAAAGCTCGAACCATGAGCCAGCGACTGAAACTCTTCTCTCGCCTGCGTTTGCGCGACTTAATGCCCGTACCGCCTGCGGTAGCAGAATATTCTACTGGCTTGCGGATGGGCGACACCGCCGAACAAATGGCGAAAACCTACGGCATCACCCGAGAACAGCAAGATGCATTAGCGCACCGTTCGCATCAGCGTGCCGCTCAGGCATGGTCAGACGGAAAACTCAAAGAAGAGGTGATGACTGCCTTTATCCCTCCTTATAAACAACCGCTTGTCGAAGACAACAATATTCGCGGTAATTCCTCGCTTGCCGATTACGCAAAGCTGCGCCCGGCGTTTGATCGCAAACACGGAACGGTAACGGCGGCAAACAGTACGCCGCTGACCGATGGCGCGGCAGCGGTGATCCTGATGACTGAATCCCGGGCGAAAGAATTAGGGCTGGTGCCGCTGGGGTATCTGCGCAGCTACGCATTTACTGCGATTGATGTCTGGCAGGACATGTTGCTCGGTCCGGCCTGGTCAACACCGCTGGCGCTGGAACGTGCCGGTTTGACAATGAGCGATCTGACATTGATCGATATGCACGAAGCCTTTGCAGCTCAGACACTGGCGAATATTCAGTTGCTGGGTAGTGAACGTTTTGCTCGTGAAGTACTGGGGCGTGCACATGCCACTGGCGAAGTGGACGATAGCAAATTTAACGTGCTTGGCGGTTCGATTGCTTACGGACATCCCTTCGCGGCGACCGGCGCACGGATGATTACCCAGACATTGCATGAACTTCGCCGTCGCGGCGGTGGATTTGGTTTAGTTACCGCCTGTGCTGCCGGTGGGCTTGGCGCGGCAATGGTTCTGGAGGCGGAATAATGGAAATGACATCAGCGTTTACCCTTAATGTTCGTCTGGACAACATTGCCGTTATCACCATCGACGTACCGGGTGAGAAAATGAATACCCTGAAGGCGGAGTTTGCCTCGCAGGTGCGCGCCATTATTAAGCAACTCCGTGAAAACAAAGAGTTGCGAGGCGTGGTGTTTGTCTCCGCTAAACCGGACAACTTCATTGCTGGCGCAGACATCAACATGATCGGCAACTGCAAAACGGCGCAAGAAGCGGAAGCACTGGCGCGGCAGGGCCAACAGTTGATGGCGGAGATTCATGCTTTGCCCATTCCGGTTATCGCGGCTATTCATGGCGCTTGCCTGGGTGGTGGGCTGGAGTTGGCGCTGGCGTGCCACGGTCGCGTTTGTACTGACGATCCTAAAACGGTGCTCGGTTTGCCTGAAGTACAACTTGGATTGTTACCCGGTTCAGGCGGCACCCAGCGTTTACCGCGTCTGATAGGCGTCAGCACAGCATTAGAGATGATCCTCACCGGAAAACAACTTCGGGCGAAACAGGCATTAAAGCTGGGGCTGGTGGATGACGTTGTTCCGCACTCCATTTTGCTGGAAGTCGCTGTTGAGCTGGCGAAGAAGGATCGCCCATCTTCCCGCCCTCTACCTGTACGCGAGCGTATTCTGGCGGGGCCGTTAGGTCGTGCGCTGCTGTTCAAAATGGTCGGTAAGAAAACAGAACACAAAACTCAAGGCAATTATCCGGCGACAGAACGCATCCTGGAGGTTGTTGAAACGGGATTAGCGCAGGGCACCAGCAGCGGTTATGACGCCGAAGCTCGGGCGTTTGGCGAACTGGCGATGACGCCACAATCGCAGGCGCTGCGTAGTATCTTTTTTGCCAGTACGGAAGTGAAGAAAGATCCCGGTAGTGATGCACCGCCTGCGCCATTAAACAGCGTGGGAATTTTAGGTGGTGGCTTGATGGGCGGCGGTATTGCTTATGTCACTGCTTGTAAAGCGGGGCTTCCGGTCAGAATTAAAGATATCAACCCGCAGGGCATAAATCATGCGCTGAAGTACAGTTGGGATCAGCTGGAGGGCAAAGTTCGCCGTCGTCATCTCAAAGCCAGCGAACGTGACAAACAGCTGGCATTAATCTCCGGAACGACGGACTATCGCGGCTTTGCCCATCGCGATCTGATTATTGAAGCGGTGTTTGAAAATCTCGAATTAAAACAACAGATGGTGGCGGAAGTGGAGCAAAATTGCGCCGCTCATACCATCTTTGCTTCGAATACGTCATCTTTGCCGATTGGTGATATCGCCGCTCACGCCACGCGACCTGAGCAAGTTATCGGCCTGCATTTCTTCAGTCCGGTGGAAAAAATGCCGCTGGTGGAGATTATTCCTCATGCGGGTACATCAGCGCAAACCATCGCCACTACGGTAAAACTGGCGAAAAAACAGGGCAAAACGCCCATTGTCGTGCGTGACAAAGCCGGGTTTTACGTCAATCGCATCTTAGCGCCTTACATTAATGAAGCTATCCGCATGCTGACCGAAGGTGAACGGGTAGAGCACATTGATGCCGCGCTAGTGAAATTTGGTTTTCCGGTAGGTCCAATCCAACTTTTGGATGAGGTAGGAATCGACACCGGGACTAAAATTATTCCTGTACTGGAAGCCGCTTATGGAGAACGTTTTAGCGCGCCTGCAAATGTTGTTTCTTCAATTTTGAACGACGATCGCAAAGGCAGAAAAAATGGTCGGGGTTTCTATCTTTATGGTCAGAAAGGGCGTAAAAGCAAAAAACAGGTCGATCCCGCCATTTACCCGCTCATTGGCGCACAAGGGCAGGGGCGACTCTCCGCACCGCAGGTTGCTGAACGGTGTGTGATGTTGATGCTGAATGAAGCAGTACGTTGTGTTGATGAGCAGGTTATCCGTAGCGTGCGTGACGGGGATATTGGTGCGGTATTTGGCATTGGTTTTCCGCCATTTCTCGGTGGACCGTTCCGCTATATCGATTCTCTCGGCGCGGGCGAAGTGGTTGCAATAATGCAACGACTTGCCACGCAGTATGGTTCCCGTTTTACCCCTTGCGAGCGTTTGGTCGAGATGGGCGCGCGTGGGGAAAGTTTTTGGAAAACAACTGCAACTGACCTGCAATAAGAAGGTCAAAGCTATATGAATCCGCGCTGAATGGCGGAGTGTTGGTCAAAATGTAAACGCATATTGACTATACTTACGCCATTGAGGTAAAAAACAGCGTTTCATTCGGTGAATGGATAAGGCACAATGCCGGCCACCGTTTTCTTTCTCTGGTTTCAGATGAAAGAAAACGGGCGAATCTGGTTAACAAAAGCGGTGCAATATGCAAGTTTTTATCATGCGTCACGGCGACGCAGCCCTCGATGCCGCCAGTGATTCCGTTCGTCCTCTGACCACTAATGGTTGTGACGAATCTCGCCTGATGGCGAACTGGCTGAAAGGTCAAAAAGTGGAAATCGAACGCGTTCTGGTGAGCCCGTTCCTGCGAGCCGAGCAAACACTGGAAGAAGTAGGGGATTGTCTGAACCTGCCTTCCAGTGCAGAAGTTCTGCCGGAGTTAACGCCCTGCGGCGATGTTGGTCTGGTCAGTGCCTATTTGCAGGCGTTGACCAATGAAGGTGTTGCTTCGGTACTGGTGATCTCTCACTTACCGTTAGTCGGGTATCTGGTTGCCGAGTTATGTCCGGGCGAAACGCCGCCTATGTTTACCACCTCGGCCATTGCCAGCGTAACGCTTGATGAAAGCGGAAACGGTACATTCAACTGGCAGATGAGCCCGTGTAATCTGAAGATGGCAAAAGCTATCTGATGTGTTCCAAATTATGCCCAATGAGGTAGATTCATTGGGCATAATTGCTCATCAGGCAGCGGATATCTGTCAACCTCACTACTATCGAAGACTCTCCTTATCTATAAATAAAACACTTTCTACATTCATTCGGAAATTATTCTTCTGCGCGTATCTTGATTTTGCCCAAAGTTACATGTTGAAATGAATAATGTCTGTTTGACACTCATTGTCATTTATTAATACAGATAATAGAGTTGAATAATCAGGCAGGATGTAATTGAAACTTGATTAAATTCTGGCTATAGTGTTTATATATTATATTGTCAAAAGTGGATAAATGCCAATCGCATTATATGTTCATTGTTTGTTTTTTAAGCTGTTGATATTCATTATTGATATACTTTCTATTTTTTCTAAATACTTATTCCGTATTTTTTAAGGATGTCCTTAAGATAACCTTTCTTCTGTCAATATATTAATTAAATCTACATTTACTCTTTAGTAAAATTAAATTGCATCAGGGGGGTGAAAACATCACTATGCGGCCCCACACCAAAGAATACAATTTTCTACGACCTGTTCTTTTTGGATCGCATGCCGTATTCAATGGCTGGGTATAAACATTGGGTATTGACTGAATCAATGTATTGTAATGTTTATATTTTTAATTATTTATAGTTTAAGGACAAATAATGAGTAAGTTTGTTAAAACAGCTATTGCTGCGGCAATGGTGATGGGCGTTTTCACCTCTACGGCAACAATCGCTGCGGTTAACAACGGTACTGCACGTTTTTACGGCACCATTGAAGACTCAGTGTGTTCTATCGTTCCGGACGATCACAAACTGGAAGTTGATATGGGTGATATCGGTGCCGAAAAACTGAAAAATAACGGCACCACCACGCCGAAAAGTTTCCAGATTCGTCTGCAAGATTGCGTATTTGATACTCAGGAAACAATGACCACTACCTTTACTGGTACCGTTTCTTCTGCAAATAGCGGCAATTATTACACCATTTTCAATACCGATACCGGTGCGGCATTTAACAATGTTAGCCTAGCGATCGGTGACTCTCTGGGTACCTCTTACAAAAGCGGCATGGGTATTGACCAGAAAATAGTGAAAGACACTTCTACCAATAAAGGCAAAGCGAAGCAGACACTGAACTTTAAAGCCTGGCTGGTCGGCGCAGCTGATGCGCCAGATCTGGGTAATTTCGAAGCAAATACCACCTTCCAGATTACTTACCTGTAAGGCATACCCCCATAGCGACACTGCTATGGGGGATTTAAATGGATTTTGACCGAACAAGAATAAAAACGGATAGAAACGTGTATGCCTGACCATTCTCTTTTTCGATTACGGATTCTTCCGTGGTGCATTGCGCTGGCAATGTCAGGGAGTTATAGCAGTGTCTGGGCTGAAGACGACATTCAGTTTGATTCCCGTTTTCTGGAATTAAAAGGCGACACAAAAATTGATCTGAAGCGTTTTTCCAGCCAGGGATATGTTGAGCCCGGAAAATACAATTTACAGGTTCAACTAAATAAACAGCCATTGGCGGAAGAGTACGATATTTACTGGTATGCTGGTGAAGATGACGCGAGCAAAAGCTATGCTTGTCTGACACCGGAACTGGTAGCGCAGTTTGGTTTAAAAGAAGACGTGGCGAAAAATCTGCAATGGAGCCACGATGCTAAATGCCTGAAATCCGGTCAACTGGAAGGCATGGAAATTAAGGCTGATTTAAGCCAGTCCGCATTAGTCATTTCACTGCCACAGGCTTACCTCGAATATACTTATCCCGACTGGGATCCGCCTTCACGTTGGGATGACGGCATCTCCGGGATCGTCGCGGACTACAGCATCAACGCACAAACCCGGCACGAAGAAAATGGCGGTGATGATAGTAACGAGATCAGCGGCAACGGGACGGTCGGGGTTAACCTGGGGCCGTGGCGTATGCGTGCTGACTGGCAGACTAACTATCAACATACTCGCAGTAATGATGACGATGAATTCAGCGGCGATGAAACTCAAAAAAAATGGGAGTGGAGTCGCTACTATGCCTGGCGGGCGTTACCATCATTAAAAGCCAAACTGGCGCTGGGCGAGGATTACCTCAGATCCGATATTTTTGATGGTTTTAACTATGTTGGTGGCAGTGTCAGTACTGACGATCAAATGTTGCCTCCCAATCTGCGCGGCTACGCGCCAGACATTTCCGGCGTGGCACACACCACAGCAAAAGTGACCGTCAGCCAGATGGGGCGTGTGATTTACGAAACGCAGGTTCCGGCTGGACCGTTTCGTATTCAGGATCTTGGTGATTCTGTCTCCGGTACGTTGCATATTCGCATTGAAGAACAGAACGGCCAGGTGCAGGAATATGACATCAGCACCGCCTCGATGCCATACCTCACTCGCCCAGGTCAGGTTCGCTATAAGATCATGATGGGCCGTCCGCAAGAGTGGGGACACCATGTCGAGGGTGAATTTTTTTCTGGTGCTGAAGCTTCCTGGGGGATCGCTAACGGCTGGTCGTTATATGGCGGCGCACTGGGAGATGAAAACTATCAGTCTGCGGCGCTTGGCGTCGGTCGCGATTTGTCTACATTCGGCGCGGTCGCGTTTGATGTTACTCACTCGCACACCAAACTGGATAAAGACACCGCTTATGGCAAAGGTTCGCTGGACGGTAACTCCTTCCGTGTGAGTTATTCCAAAGACTTTGACCAGCTCAACAGCCGCGTTACTTTTGCTGGATATCGCTTCTCGGAAGAGAACTTTATGACCATGAGCGAGTATCTGGATGCCAGTGACAGCGGAATGGTACGCACGGGCAACGACAAAGAGATGTACACCGCCACTTATAACCAGAACTTCCGCGATGCGGGTGTTTCGGTTTATCTCAACTATACCCGCCATACCTACTGGGATCGCGAGGAGCAGACAAACTACAACATCATGCTCTCGCACTATTTCAATATGGGCAGTATTCGTAATGTCAGCATCTCGATGACTGGCTACCGTTACGAGTATGACAACCAGGCCGACAAAGGCATGTACATTTCGCTCAGTATGCCGTGGGGCGACAACAGTACCGTTAGCTATAACGGTAACTATGGCAGTGGGACGGACAGCAGTCAGGTCGGTTATTTCAGCCGTGTCGATGACGCGACTCACTATCAGTTGAACGTCGGCACCAGTGACAAACACACCAGCGTTGACGGCTATTACAGCCATGATGGTTCGCTGGCGCAGGTTGACTTCAGTGCGAACTACCATGAAGGGCAATACACCTCTGCGGGCTTGTCGTTACAGGGCGGCGCAACGCTTACTGCCCACGGTGGCGCACTTCACCGTACCCAGAATATGGGCGGGACACGCTTGTTGATTGATGCCGATGGCGTTGCCGATGTTCCGGTGGAAGGTAACGGGGCTGCTGTTTATACCAATATGTTTGGTAAAGCCGTCGTTTCTGACGTCAATAACTATTACCGCAATCAGGCGTATATCGACCTCAACAGATTGCCTGAAAACGCTGAAGCAACCCAGTCGGTGGTGCAAGCCACGCTAACTGAAGGTGCCATTGGCTACCGTAAATTTGCTGTCATTAGCGGACAAAAAGCGATGGCGGTGCTGCGCCTGAGCGACGGCAGCCATCCTCCGTTTGGCGCAGAAGTAAAAAATGATAACGAGCAGACAGTGGGCCTTGTCGATGATGACGGCAATGTTTATCTGGCTGGGGTGAAACCTGGCGAACACATGAGTGTGTTCTGGAGTGGTGTTGCGCATTGCGATATCAACCTGCCGGACCCGCTGCCTGCCGATCTGTTTAACGGCTTGTTACTGCCATGCCAGCATAAAGGCAATGTAGCACCTATCACTTCGCCGGCGGTCAAACCGGCGATTCAGGAACAGACACAGCGGGTGACGCCAACGGAACCTCCGACTTCAATTTCAGTAAACCAGTAACGTGATTAAGGAATGATCCATGTTTAATCTGACTAACACTGCAAAAATCGTTGTCCCGGCACTGGCGCTGCTGGCGACAGCGGTCAGTTTCTCCAGCCACGCTTCGGTGACGCCCGACAGGACACGGCTGGTGTTTAACGAAAGCGACAAGTCCATCAGCGTCACGCTGCGCAACAACGATCCCACACTGCCTTATCTGGCGCAGAGCTGGATAGAGGATGCAAAGGGCAACAAAATCAGCTCGCCGCTTGCGGTGCTTCCGCCAGTGCAGCGCATCGATGCGATGATGAACGGCCAGGTGAAGGTGCAGGGGCTGCCGGATATCAACAAACTGCCGGCCGACCGCGAGAGCGTGTTCTATTTCAACGTGCGCGAAATTCCGCCGAAATCAAATAAACCGAACACACTGCAGATTGCGCTGCAGACGCGTATCAAACTGTTCTGGCGACCGAAGGCGCTGGAGAACACCAGCATGAAAAGTCCGTGGCAGCATAAGGTGACGCTCATCCGTAACGGCCAGGACTTCACCGTCAATAACCCGACGCCGTACTACGTGATCATCAGCAACGCCAGCGCTAAAAAAGGCGGCAACCCGCCGGCGGGATTCACACCGCTGATGATGGAGCCGAAAACCTCCGCACCGCTGAATGCGAAGATGGACAGCGTGCCGGTGCTGACTTACATCAACGACTACGGCGCGCGGATGCCGCTGTACTTCATATGCACCGGCAACAGCTGCCAGGTGGATGAAGAGCAGAGCCGCAAAGGCTGATGCCGGGAGGGACTTATGAGTCACAAGTTTGTAGCGGGCGCAGGGTTGCTGGTGCTGGCCGGATGGGGCATCAGCGGTTTGGCTGTTGCTGGCAGTGATATCAAACAGGTGGATCTGACGCTGCGAATCCTGGTCGATGGACCGCCGCCTTGCTCCGTGAAGGGAAGCGCTGTGAAATTTGGCAATGTGATAATCAACAGGATCGATGGTACCAATTACCAACAGGATGCGAAATACACCCTCAACTGCGGTAATAAAGTCAGCGATGACTTACGGATGCAGCTCAAAGGCAATACCGCCGTGATCAACGGAGAAACGGTTCTCAGCACGGATATCGCCGGCCTGGGGGTGCGGATAGAAAACGCCGCCGACAACTCCCTGTTTGCAGTTGGTGAAAATAACTGGACGCCTTTTAATGTCAACACTCAGCCTCAGCTGAAAGCGGTGCCGGTAAAACAGAGCGGGGTGCAACTGACGCCGTCGGAGTTTAACGCCACGATGACCATGGTGGTGGATTACCAATGAAAAAATTCCTGCTCCTTTTACTGTGCGCTGGTTGCGGGGCTGTGCTGGCGGCGGAAGATGACATCACATTCCACGGTACGCTGATGTCGCCGCCCGCCTGTAGCATCAGCGGCGGGCAAACCATCGAAGTGCAATTTCGCGATCTCATTATCGACAGCATTGATGGCAATTATGGTCGTCAGAAAGTGGACTACGAACTGAGCTGCGACTCGGATGTCCGCGATCCCGAGTGGAATATGACACTCTCCTGGACGGGGACTGCCACCTCCTACAACGACTCTGCTATTGAGACGGATGTACCGGGCTTCGGAATTGAGCTTCAGCATGACGGTCAGCGTTTTAAGCTCAACGAGCCGCTTTCCATTAACGCCACCGATTTTAGCCAGAAGCCAAAGCTGGAGGCGGTACCGGTCAAAGCGGCTGATGCGGTGCTGACGGACACGACCTTTTCTGCTTACGCAACCTTACGGGTGGATTACCAATGAAAACAGCACACATTTATTCACCCGGTTATGCGCTGTTAGCAGGCCTGCTGCTGACCGCCAGCACAGGAGCTCAGGCAGTCGACAACAACCTGCATTTTTACGGCAACCTGCTGAGTAAATCCTGCACGCTGGTGGTGGATGGTGCCAACCTGGCAGAAATCCATTTTCCCACCGTCAGCAACCGGGATTTGATGGTATCTGGGCAGTCCGCGCATCTGCCGGTTGTGTTTAAGCTGAAAGACTGCAAAGGGCCGGCGGGATACAACGTCAAAGTCACGCTGAGCGGCACCGAAGACAGCGGTCAGCCGGGTTTTCTGGCAGTCGATGACACCTCCACCGCGCAGGGCGTGGGGATAGGGATGGAAACGCTCGACGGCAAGCGGGTGGATATTAACAACACCACCGGGGCGACCTTTGCGCTTACCAACGGCAACAATGATATTAATTTCCGGGCCTGGATCCAGGCGAAAAGCGGTCGTGATGTAACCATCGGTGATTTCACCGCCAGCCTGACAGCTACGTTTGAGTATATATAAAATGCATAAAATACGTCATGTTATATGTTTATTGGTGCTGGCTCTGTGCGCTTCTGGGATACAGGCTGCGACAAAGATCGCCACACTCTATGTACCCGCGGGGACGACCAGCGTTGTTGCAAAGTATCGTTTTCATCTTTCAGTCCTGACCCCTCAATCAGTTGAATATGGCACGTATGAATCTAATTCAACTGCGGCAGCAAGTTTGCCTTTAGTTAGTTGGACCGGGAGTCCTCCCGGCCCTGAACTCAGGATGGAGCGCAATAATACAACCTTACCGGATTCTACCTGCCCCGGATTAGAAGAGTATGATGCTCTCTCTCCAGTAACGGCCTGGTCATGTAATGAATTAGTACTTGGCGTTTATTACGATGGAGATTTACACGGTTGTCCCTGGATTGTGTCGTCTTATGTTGAAAGCGCCAGTACTATGGATCAGCGTTTCGGGGCCGGAATTTTTATAGGACCAACAAAAGTTAGCTCTGACTGCCCGACAGAGTCCCTGGCACCGTATGATGTTTCCTGGAATGAAAATTATGTTGTACATAACAAAGTCGTCAGGTTGCAGTCAACAGGTGGTGTTATTGAGCAAACACTGCCCACTTTCCTGATGGAAAACGGCAAACTGTGTGATGGCAGTAATTTTGACGAGCGTGGAGCCTACTGCCGTTTTGTCGCACAGCAGATGACCTTCTCGACTTCCGGCTGTGATAATGCCAAAGTGACGGTGACGCCAGAGCCGCAACCGATCACGTCCAGGCAACTGCATGATATGAAGCTACGCGTGGACACGACATCTCGACAGCCCATAGATTCTACCTGCCGATTCACTTACATACTGAATATGTATTAGCGCACCTTTTCTCACCTGGCAGGGTCATTCGCCCCTGCCATTCCGCGCTCCTGGCACAACACGCTCAACTCCTCAGGGCAACTCCGGCGGCAACCACTCTTCCACTTCAATCAACACCAACAAAGCCGCATCACCGCCGTACTCTTTCGGTGCCTGGTGAAATGCCATCACATGCGGATGTTGTGCCAGCCACAGCGGTGTTTGTTGCTTCAAAATATGCTTCCCGTGCCCATGCATCACGCAGGCACAAAACACATGTTCGCGGCGACAGGCGGCAATCAACGCGCCCAGTTCCTGCTTGGCCTGCAGCTGCGTCAGACCGTGTAAATCCAAAAACAATTCCGGTGAATAATCGCCGCGGCGCAGTTTCTTCGCCTCAAAATGGCTGACATCCGGGCGAACATATTTCACCGGACCTTCGGTATTTAATAACGGCTGAAACTCATCGGAGAAATAATGGCTGGCATCAGCCTGCTCCTGGATCAAGCGTTTCACCGGCACTTCGCTGATTTTTTTACGCTGCGGTCGGTGGACAATCGTGTCCTGCTTAATCTTGCGAGTCCCCGCCATCAACTGGCGAAACAGAGCCTGGTCCTCCTCGCTAAGTGTTGTTTTCTTTTTCATTTATCTGTCTCTATTTCTAATTTTCCTACAGTTTACCCGACTCGTAGCACAATCGATCGTTTTAAACGTATTTTTCCTCACTCACCGCGCGTGAATGCTGATTTATCGTCATCTTCATGGCAAACTAGCCGCCGAAATTATTGCGATCATGCCCTGGAGGAATACGTGGATAAAATTTTCGTTGATGAAGCAGTAAATGAGCTGCAAACCATTCAGGACATGTTGCGCTGGTCGGTAAGCCGCTTCAGCGCGGCAAATATCTGGTACGGTCACGGCACCGATAACCCGTGGGATGAAGCCGTACAGCTGGTGTTACCATCGCTCTACCTGCCGCTGGATATCCCGGAAGATATGCGCACCGCGCGTCTGACCTCCAGCGAAAAACACCGTATTGTTGAACGCGTGATCCGCCGCGTCAACGAGCGCATTCCGGTGGCTTACCTGACCAACAAAGCCTGGTTCTGCGGTCATGAATTTTACGTCGATGAACGCGTGCTGGTGCCGCGCTCGCCGATTGGTGAACTGATCAACAATAAATTTGCCGGACTCATCAGCAAGCAACCGCAGCATATTTTAGATATGTGTACCGGTAGCGGCTGCATCGCCATTGCCTGTGCTTATGCCTTCCCGGAAGCGGAAGTCGACGCGGTAGATATCTCTCCCGACGCGCTGGCGGTTGCCGAACAGAACATCGAAGAACACGGTCTGATCCACAACGTCATTCCGATTCGTTCCGATCTGTTCCGTGATTTGCCGAAAGTGCAATACGATCTGATTGTCACTAACCCGCCGTATGTCGACGCGGAAGATATGTCCGACCTGCCAAACGAATACCGTCACGAGCCGGAACTGGGCCTGGCATCTGGCACCGACGGCCTTAAACTGACACGTCGCATTCTTGGAAACGCGGCAGATTACCTTGCTGATGATGGCGTGTTGATTTGTGAAGTCGGCAACAGCATGGTACATCTTATGGAACAATATCCGGATGTTCCGTTCACCTGGCTGGAGTTTGATAACGGCGGCGATGGTGTGTTTATGCTCACCAAAGAGCAGCTGCTGGCGGCCCGTGAATATTTCGCGATTTATAAAGATTAAGTAAACACGCAAACACAACAATAACGGAGCCGTGATGGCTGGAAACACAATTGGACAACTCTTTCGCGTAACCACCTTCGGCGAATCGCATGGGCTGGCGCTCGGCTGCATCGTCGATGGTGTTCCGCCAGGCATTCCGCTGACGGAAGCGGACCTGCAACATGACCTCGACCGTCGTCGCCCTGGGACATCGCGCTATACCACCCAGCGCCGCGAGCCGGATCAGGTCAAAATTCTCTCCGGTGTTTTTGAAGGCGTTACTACTGGCACCAGCATTGGCTTGTTGATCGAAAACACTGACCAGCGCTCTCAGGATTACAGCGCAATTAAAGACGTTTTCCGCCCAGGCCATGCTGATTACACCTACGAACAAAAATACGGTCTGCGCGATTATCGCGGCGGTGGACGTTCTTCCGCCCGCGAAACCGCCATGCGCGTGGCGGCAGGGGCGATTGCCAAAAAATATCTCGCCGAGAAATTTGGTATTGAAATCCGCGGCTGCTTGACCCAGATGGGCGACATTCCGCTGGAAATCAAAGACTGGTCGCTGGTTGAACAAAATCCGTTCTTCTGCCCGGACCCCGACAAAATCGACGCGTTAGATGAACTGATGCGCGCGCTGAAAAAAGAGGGCGACTCCATCGGCGCGAAAGTCACCGTTGTTGCCAGTGGTGTCCCCGCCGGACTTGGCGAGCCGGTCTTTGACCGCCTGGATGCCGACATCGCCCATGCGCTGATGAGCATCAACGCGGTGAAAGGCGTGGAAATTGGCGACGGTTTTGACGTAGTGGCGCTGCGCGGCAGCCAGAACCGCGACGAAATCACCAAAGACGGTTTCCAGAGCAACCATGCGGGCGGCATTCTCGGCGGTATCAGCAGCGGGCAGCAAATCATTGCTCATATGGCGCTGAAACCGACCTCCAGCATTACCGTGCCGGGGCGCACTATTAACCGCTTTGGCGAAGAAGTTGAGATGATCACCAAAGGCCGTCACGATCCCTGTGTCGGGATCCGTGCAGTGCCGATCGCTGAAGCGATGCTGGCGATCGTTTTAATGGATCACCTGTTACGGCAGCGGGCGCAAAATGCCGATGTGAAGACTGATATTCCACGCTGGTAAAAAATGAACAAAACCGCGATTGCGCTGCTGGCTCTGCTTGCCAGTAGCGCTAGCCTGGCAGCGACGCCGTGGCAAAAAATAACCCAACCTGTGCCGGGTAGCGCACAATCGATAGGCAGTTTTTCTAATGGCTGTATCGTCGGTGCTGACACGCTGCCGATACAGTCCGAACATTATCAGGTCATGCGTACCGATCAGCGTCGCTATTTCGGTCACCCGGATCTGGTGATGTTTATCCAGCGTCTGAGTAGCCAGGTGAGCAATCTGGGCATGGGTACGGTGCTGATTGGCGATATGGGGATGCCCGCTGGTGGGCGTTTCAACGGCGGTCATGCCAGCCACCAGACCGGACTGGATGTCGATATCTTTCTGCAACTGCCGAAAACTCGCTGGACCTCCGCGCAGCTCTTGCGCCCGCAAGCACTGGACTTAGTTTCCCGCGACGGTAAACACGTTGTCTCCACGCTGTGGAAGCCAGAAATTTTCAGCTTGATCAAACTCGCCGCCCAGGACAAAGACGTCACACGCATTTTTGTTAATCCGGCGATTAAACAACAACTTTGCCTTGATGCGGGCACCGATCGCGACTGGTTGCGCAAAGTGCGACCCTGGTTCCAGCATCGCGCGCATATGCATGTACGATTACGTTGTCCTGCCGATAGTCTGGAGTGTGAAGATCAACCTTTACCGCCACCAGGCGATGGTTGCGGGGCAGAACTGCAAAGCTGGTTTGCACCTCCAAAACCGGGAACAACAAAGCCTGAGAAGAAGACACCGTCTCCGTTGCCGCCTTCCTGCCAGGCGCTACTGGATGAGCACGTGATCTAATGGAAACGTTTAATAGCCTGTTTATGGTTTCCCCGCTGTTGCTGGGAGTTCTCTTTTTTGTCGCCATGCTGGCGGGATTTATCGACTCGATTGCCGGTGGCGGTGGGTTACTCACCATTCCGGCATTGATGGCAGCGGGGATGTCTCCCGCTAATGCGCTGGCAACCAATAAACTGCAAGCCTGCGGCGGCTCTATTTCCGCCACTATCTACTTTATTCGCCGCAAAGTGGTTAGTTTAAGCGATCAGAAACTCAATATTGCCATGACCTTTGTCGGCTCAATGAGCGGCGCACTGTTGGTACAGTACGTTCAGGCTGATGTCTTACGGCAGATTTTGCCCATTCTGGTGATTTGTATCGGCCTCTATTTCTTGCTGATGCCAAAGCTGGGTGAAGAAGATCGCCAGCGCCGGATGTACGGTTTACCCTTCGCGTTAATTGCCGGTGGCTGCGTCGGTTTTTATGACGGATTCTTTGGCCCGGCTGCCGGATCGTTTTACGCGCTGGCCTTCGTTACGCTGTGCGGATTCAACCTCGCCAAAGCCACGGCTCACGCCAAATTACTCAACGCAACGTCAAACATTGGTGGTCTGCTGCTGTTTATTCTCGGCGGCAAAGTGATTTGGGCGACGGGCTTTGTGATGCTGGTGGGGCAGTTCCTCGGCGCGCGCATGGGTTCACGGCTGGTGTTGAGCAAAGGACAAAAGCTGATCCGCCCGATGATTGTTATCGTCTCGGCGGTGATGAGTGCCAAATTACTTTACGATAGCCACGGACAGGAGATCCTCCACTGGTTGGGGATGAACTAATGAACAGTACACACCACTATGAGCAGTTGATTGAAATTTTTAATAGCTGCTTTGCCGATGAATTTAATACCCGTCTGATTAAAGGCGACGACGAACCGATCTATCTTCCTGCTGATGCGGAAGTACCGTATAACCGAATTGTCTTTGCCCACGGCTTTTATGCCAGCGCAATTCATGAGATTTCGCACTGGTGTATTGCCGGAAAAGCGCGCCGTGAGCTGGTTGATTTCGGCTACTGGTATTGCCCGGATGGGCGTGATGCCCAAACGCAAAGCCAGTTTGAAGATGTTGAAGTGAAGCCGCAGGCACTCGACTGGTTGTTCTGTGTGGCGGCGGGATATCCGTTTAACGTCAGTTGCGACAATCTGGAAGGCGACTTCGAACCGGATCGTGTGGTGTTTCAACGGCGGGTACATGCGCAGGTGATGGATTACCTAGCAAACGGCATTCCTGAACGCCCGGCACGCTTCATTAAAGCACTACAAAATTATTATCACACGCCGGAACTTACGGCGGAACAGTTCCCGTGGCCGGAAGCGCTCAACTAAAGCCAGCGCCACGTTTTACAATGAGGAAAGAAGATGATCGCGGAGTTTGAATCACGCATTCTGGCATTAATCGACGGTATGGTTGACCATGCCAGTGATGATGAGTTGTTTGCCAGTGGGTATTTGCGTGGCCACCTGACATTAGCCATCGCAGAACTGGAAAGTGGTGATGACCACTCCGCTCAGGCGGTGCATACGACCGTTAGCCAGAGTCTGGAAAAAGCCATTGGTGCCGGTGAATTGTCGCCGCGTGACCAGGCGCTGGTGACCGATATGTGGGAAAACCTGTTTCAGCAGGCGTCACAGCAGTAAGTTGCGGCGTCTGGAGCACCATGCCTGATGCGACGCTTATCGCGTCTTATCAGGCCTACACGTCACACGTAGGTCGGATAAGGCGTTCACGCCGCATCCGGCAAACACTGCGAGAGCAGATTACCTCGCCTTAACCGCTTTACCCTTCAACAATTTCCGCACCCATAACCGATTCGGGTTTAACGCCGCCAGCGTACTGGCATCCATCGGAATCGGTTCGTCGCTCATCTGCGCCGCCAGAATCTCGGCACACAGCGGGGCAGAACACAAACCGCGAGAACCTAAAGCCGCAAACATAAAGAGATCGTCAAAAACCGGCGCGCTTACCGCCTCATCTTTCTGCTCCGCCAACGACGCATATTCCACGAGTGTTGCCTCATAATCGGGAACATTGCCTACCATTGGCAGATGATCGCGGGTGGCACAACGCACACCGCAGCGCGCCTCTTTATCACTGACATCAACCTCTTTTGCCCACTGTGCCTGCGGGAAACAATCAATCAACCGCTGGCGATTCTGCTGCTGATCGTCCTCACTGTACGCCGTATCTTCGCTGCCGCGATGATAACTGGCACCAATACAATGATGTTGATTCGCCGGATTTTGTGGCGTGAGATAACCGTCATAGCACAGCACCTGCTTCAGCTCTGCCAATTCCGGCGTTGTCGGAATATGGCTGACCTGCCCGGCAACCGAATACACCGGGAGAGTCGACGTATGGCTGAATCGGCTGATTTGATGCCCGTTCGCCAGTACCACTACGCTGTGTGTTGCTTGCTGATCTCCTGCAAAATTCAACAACCAACAGTCATCCTTACGGGATAAATTCTGTAACTGATATTGATAATAAATCTGCAAACCCTGCTGTTGCGCCAGTTCCAGCACATTACGGGTCAGTTCTGCTGGGCACAGCCAACCACCTTGCGGATAAGTAATGCCGCTGCAATTTGTCGCAACGCCCGTAATTTGTTCAACCGCATTTGCCTCAACGGCTACAGCCAGTTCTGCGGGTAAATCCATTGACAACATCTGTGCGATTTTATGCTGGCTTTTCTCATTCCAGCCTAACTGCGTGACGCCGCACCAGTCATGATCAAATTTAACGGGTAATTGGTCGTAAAACCGACGAGCAAAAGTAAACGCATTAGAGAAAAAGCGGTTTAGCGCCTCATCGTGTTTGCTTAATAACGGATACAGCGCCCCCTGGCGATTGCCGGAAGCACCCAGTGCGGGGGCCTCATCCGCGCAATAAAGCGTTACCTGCCAGCCGCGCCGTAATAGCGCCAGCGACAACAACGCGCTGGCAATACCACCGCCGATAATCGCCGCTTCCCGTTTGCTGCTGCCCGTGCGGTTAAACCACGGCGCGGAGCAGGGGAGCGGTAATGTCTGTTCCATCACCCCGCAAAGCATTTCCCGTTTGCGCCCAAAGCCCTTACGTTTTTGCATCGTGAATCCGGCGTCCTGCAAACCGCGGCGGACAAAACCGGCAGACGTAAATGTCGCCAGCGTGCCGCCCGGACGCGCCAACCTTGCCATGGCGTTAAACAGATTTTGCGTCCACATATCCGGGTTTTTCGCTGGCGCAAAGCCGTCCAGAAACCAGGCATCTACTTTTTGATTTAGCGAATCGTCCAGTTGGCTGGTCAGTTCGTTAATATCGCCAAACCATAAATCCAGCGTCACGCGGCCTTCATCGAGCAATAAACGATGGCAACCGGGCAAGGGCATTGGCCACTGCGCCTGAAGTTGTTCTGCCCACGGAGCCAGTTCCGGCCAGTGTTGATGCGCTAAGGCTAAATCCGCACGGGTGAGGGGAAATTTCTCAAAACTAATGAAATGTAAGCGTTGTAATTGCGCTTGCGGATGCGCTTCGCGAAACTGATCAAATGCCTGCCATAGCGTCAGGAAGTTTAATCCGGTGCCGAAGCCGCTCTCTGCTACCACAAACAGAGGATGTGGATGCTCAGGAAAGCGTACCTCTAATTGGTTGCCTCCCAGAAAAACATAACGCGTCTCTTCCAGCCCGTTATCGTTGGAAAAATAGACATCGTCAAAATCTCGGGAAACAGGTGTACCCTCAGCATTAAATTCGAGGTTGGCAGGTTGTATGGAGTAGTGTTTCACGTAAGTTACTCGTCTTACAGGCGGTGGCTCGATCTTAGCGATGTGTGTAAGGCTGCGCAAATTTCTCTATTAAATGGCTGATCGGACTTGTTCGGCGTACAAGTGTACGCTATTGTGCATTCGAAACTTACTCTATGTGCGACTTACAGAGGTATTGAATGAAACGTGCAGTGATTACTGGCCTGGGCATTGTTTCCAGCATCGGTAATAACCAGCAGGAAGTCCTGGCATCTCTGCGTGAAGGACGTTCAGGGATCACTTTCTCTCAGGAGCTGAAGGATTCCGGCATGCGTAGCCACGTCTGGGGCAACGTAAAACTGGATACCACTGGCCTCATTGACCGCAAAGTTGTGCGCTTTATGAGCGACGCATCCATTTATGCATTCCTTTCTATGGAGCAGGCAATCGCAGATGCGGGCCTTTCTCCGGAAGCTTACCAGAATAACCCGCGCGTTGGCCTGATTGCAGGTTCTGGCGGCGGTTCCCCGCGTTTCCAGGTGTTCGGCGCTGACGCAATGCGCGGCCCGCGCGGCCTGAAAGCGGTTGGCCCGTATGTGGTCACCAAAGCGATGGCATCCGGCGTTTCTGCCTGCCTCGCCACGCCGTTTAAAATTCATGGCGTTAACTACTCCATCAGCTCCGCGTGTGCGACTTCCGCACACTGTATCGGTAACGCAGTAGAGCAGATCCAACTGGGCAAACAGGACATCGTGTTTGCTGGCGGCGGCGAAGAGCTGTGCTGGGAAATGGCCTGCGAATTCGACGCGATGGGTGCGCTGTCTACTAAATACAACGACACCCCGGAAAAAGCCTCCCGTACTTACGACGCTCACCGTGACGGTTTCGTTATCGCTGGCGGCGGCGGTATGGTAGTGGTTGAAGAGCTGGAACACGCGCTGGCGCGTGGTGCTCACATCTATGCTGAAATCGTTGGCTACGGCGCAACCTCTGATGGTGCAGACATGGTTGCTCCGTCTGGCGAAGGCGCAGTACGCTGCATGAAGATGGCGATGCACGGCGTTGATACCCCAATCGATTACCTGAACTCTCATGGTACTTCGACTCCGGTTGGCGACGTGAAAGAACTGGCAGCTATCCGTGAAGTGTTCGGCGATAAGAGCCCGGCGATTTCTGCAACCAAAGCCATGACCGGTCACTCTCTGGGCGCTGCTGGCGTACAGGAAGCTATCTACTCTCTGCTGATGCTGGAACACGGCTTTATCGCCCCGAGCATCAACATTGAAGAGCTGGACGAGCAGGCTGCAGGTCTGAACATCGTGACCGAAACGACCGATCGCGAACTGACCACCGTTATGTCTAACAGCTTCGGCTTCGGCGGCACCAACGCCACGCTGGTAATGCGCAAGCTGAAAGATTAATTCGCAGTAGGTCGGAGTAGACGCGCCAGCGTCGCATCCGACGTTACGCGCCAATGCGGCCTCCGGCACTAACGCAAAAGGGAACCTGATGGTTCCCTTTTTCACATCATTGACAATCGCCGCCAGTTCCAGGCAAACTTCCCGCTTTGTCGATTTCCTTCTGAAAAGACGTACGCGTTAAATCCTGCCAACGCACCGTAACCCTGAAACCAGAGAGATGAGACGGGGATACTCCTCGCCTTGCGCTGCATTCTGGAGTAATGCATGACTGCTGTAAGCCAAACCGAAACACGATCTTCTGCCAATTTTTCGCTCTTCCGCATCGCTTTTGCGGTTTTTCTCACCTACATGACCGTAGGGTTGCCGTTGCCGGTTATCCCGCTGTTTGTTCATCATGAACTGGGCTATGGCAATACCATGGTCGGCATTGCCGTCGGGATTCAGTTTCTGGCTACGGTGCTGACGCGTGGTTACGCCGGGCGACTGGCCGATCAATATGGTGCAAAACGTTCGGCGCTTCAGGGAATGTTAGCTTGTGGTCTGGCTGGCGGCGCGTTGCTGCTGGCGGCGATTTTGCCTGTCTCCGCACCGTTCAAATTTGCTCTGTTGGTCGTCGGGCGTTTGATTCTTGGCTTTGGTGAAAGCCAGTTACTGACAGGCGCTCTGACCTGGGGACTAGGCATCGTAGGGCCAAAACACTCTGGCAAAGTGATGTCATGGAACGGAATGGCGATTTACGGTGCCCTCGCTGTTGGTGCTCCGCTTGGCCTGTTGATTCATAGCCATTACGGTTTTGCCGCACTGGCGATCACCACAATGGTATTACCCGTACTGGCGTGGGCCTGTAACGGCACAGTGCGCAAAGTACCGGCCCTGGCGGGAGAACGTCCATCGCTGTGGAGCGTTGTCGGGCTTATCTGGAAACCAGGGTTAGGTCTGGCACTACAAGGCGTTGGTTTTGCTGTTATCGGGACTTTCGTTTCGCTCTACTTTGCCAGCAAAGGATGGGCGATGGCGGGCTTTACTCTTACCGCGTTTGGCGGCGCATTTGTCGTGATGCGCGTCATGTTTGGCTGGATGCCGGACCGTTTTGGCGGCGTGAAAGTGGCGATTGTCTCTCTGCTTGTAGAAACGGTGGGCTTGTTGCTGCTCTGGCAAGCCCCAGGTGCATGGGTCGCATTAGCGGGCGCGGCGTTAACCGGAGCCGGATGTTCGCTTATCTTTCCTGCGCTGGGCGTGGAGGTGGTTAAACGCGTCCCCTCACAAGTTCGCGGCACCGCACTGGGCGGTTACGCCGCGTTTCAGGATATCGCCCTCGGCGTCTCCGGGCCGCTGGCGGGAATGCTGGCGACCACGTTTGGTTACTCTTCGGTATTTCTTGCCGGGGCGATCTCTGCGGTGCTGGGTATTATTGTCACGATACTGTCATTTCGTCGGGGTTAACGAACCAGCCAGACCAGCATCAGGATAATCGCGACTAACAGTATCCACAGCGCGGGACGCGTTGCCATATTTTGCAACGTGTCCATCATCGGTGGAAAAGGATTAAGCAGCGGTTGCATAACACGCGGATCAATCCCTTTAACCCGCCGTTGATAAAGCTGATTAAGAATATCCTCGGCCTGGGCAGAAGAAAGCGATGATTGCGCAGAAAGACCATATTTTTGCTGGATATATGCCGATAACGCCGCCAGTTCACTGGCATCTAAAGGTTGTTTTAGCGTCATCTGTAGTGATTCCAGCGTCGGCGTATTTTGCTGGCTTAGCGTCTGACGCGCCTGTAGCCAGGTCACCAGATGGTTAAACAGTTTCGCTGGAATTAACTCGCCATCTTTCACCCCGGAAAGTTCCAGCATCGATTGCCAGATCTGTTTGCTGGGTTCCCCCGTTGCCGCCGCAAGTTTGGTCACCAGCTGTTTTAGCGCATTGTGCTCCGCCGGTAATAAAGGACGGTCGGTCGCCTCGCGCTGCTGTGGTTGCGGAATAACCATCTTCCCTTCCTGCAACAGGGTGAGAATGGTTTTTAATTGCTCCGGTGAGAGCTGATTCAGCGGCGTCTGACCAAAGTTATGACGGATATAATCCGTGACCGCCTGACGATTATTCCCCAGACGTAAATACTCCCCTAATTGCGCTAAAAGCTGGCGGGCAGAATGGCTTTTTTGCGCGGCCAGCAGACGTTGCGCCAGATTATGCTCAGCGGCAGGGAAGTGACGCGAAAGCAGCGGTGAATCTCCCGACAGACCAATATCGTGCCTGATACCCGCCCACAGTTCTGCTCTTTGCTGTTGCGTCAGTGAGGTCACTTTCGTCATTAAGCTTTCCAGCGAAGTACGTTGCTGACTGGATAAAGGCTGATTGCCCGCGCCAGACGGCAGGTTATCTCCCTGACCTGGTGGTTGCCCAGGAGGAGGGCCGGAAATAGGTTGTATCATTACGTATCCTTATACCTGAAATCTTCGCAAGTATGCCTGGCCGCGAGATTATGGCACACTTGTCCGGTTAACTCTCGTCTCATACAGGTAACACAAACGTGAAAATCCTTGTTGATGAAAATATGCCTTATGCCCGCGACTTATTTAGCCGTTTGGGTGAGGTGACCGCGGTTCCCGGGCGTCCAATCCCCGTCGCTCAACTGGCAGACGCGGATGCGCTGATGGTGCGTTCGGTCACGAAAGTGAATGAATCTTTGCTGGCAGGAAAACCCATTAAATTTGTTGGCACTGCCACTGCGGGGACCGACCATGTCGATGAAGCATGGTTGAAGCAGGCGGGAATTGGTTTTTCCGCTGCACCTGGCTGTAATGCGATTGCGGTGGTGGAATATGTTTTCTCCTCACTACTGATGCTTGCCGAACGCGATGGATTTTCACTGCACGACCGTACGGTGGGGATCGTGGGCGTTGGTAACGTTGGACGTCGATTGCAGGCGCGACTGGAAGCGTTAGGGATTAAAACATTGCTTTGCGATCCGCCTCGCGCTGACCGTGGGGATGAGGGTGATTTCCGCTCGCTGGATGAATTAGTTCAGCATGCGGATATTCTGACTTTCCATACGCCACTCTTCAAAGATGGGCCGTACAAAACGCTGCATCTGGCGGATGAAAAACTGATCCGTAGCCTGAAGCCGGGAGCGATTCTGATTAACGCCTGCCGTGGCGCAGTCGTCGATAATACTGCGTTGCTGACCTGCCTGAATGAAGGCCAGAAGTTAAGCGTAGTGCTGGATGTCTGGGAAGGCGAACCGGAACTTAACGTGGAGTTGCTGACAAAAGTGGATATCGGCACGCCGCATATCGCAGGTTATACCCTGGAAGGTAAAGCACGCGGTACTACGCAAGTGTTTGAAGCCTATAGCAAGTTTATTGGGCATGAACAGCACGTTGCGCTGGATACATTACTGCCCGCGCCAGAGTTTGGTCGCATTACGCTGCATGGCCCGCTCGATCAACCGACGCTGAAAAGGCTGGTGCATTTGGTGTATGATGTGCGCCGCGATGACGCACCGCTGCGTAAAGTCGCCGGGATACCGGGTGAGTTCGATAAACTGCGCAAAAACTATCTTGAGCGCCGTGAATGGTCATCTCTGTATGTAATTTGTGATGACGCCAGTGCGGCATCATTGCTGTGTAAACTGGGTTTTAACGCCGTTCATCATCCGGCACGTTAATCTCTTCTTCATGCTCTCTGCTGTAACATTGGCAGGGAGCTTTGCTATTTCTGGAGTAAACCACCATGTCTGAAGGCTGGAACATTGCCGTCCTGGGCGCAACTGGCGCTGTGGGCGAAGCCCTGCTTGAAACGCTGGCTGAACGTCAGTTCCCGGTTGGGGAAATTTATGCACTGGCACGTAACGAAAGCGCAGGCGAACAACTGCGCTTTGGTGGTAAAACAATCACCGTGCAGGATGCCGCTGAATTCGACTGGACGCAGGCGCAGCTGGCATTTTTTGTCGCAGGCAAAGAAGCTACCGCTGCCTGGGTTGAAGAAGCGACCAACTCAGGTTGCCTGGTGATCGACAGCAGCGGACTGTTTGCTCTCGAACCCGACGTACCGCTGGTGGTGCCGGAAGTAAACCCGTTTGTACTGACCGATTACCGCAACCGGAATGTCATCGCCGTACCAGACAGTCTGACCAGCCAGCTGCTGGCGGCACTGAAACCGTTAATCGATCAGGGCGGTTTGTCGCGTATCAGTGTTACCAGCCTGATTTCAGCCTCCGCCCAGGGCAAAAAAGCGGTCGATGCGTTAGCGGGGCAGAGTGCGAAATTGCTCAACGGCATTCCGATTGACGAAGAAGATTTCTTCGGTCGTCAACTGGCGTTCAATATGCTGCCGTTGTTGCCGGATAGCGAAGGTAGCGTGCGTGAAGAACGTCGTATCGTTGACGAAGTACGCAAAATCCTGCAGGACGAAGGGCTGATGATTTCGGCAAGCGTCGTCCAGGCACCGGTATTCTACGGTCATGCCCAGATGGTCAACTTTGAAGCACTGCGTCCGCTGGCGGCAGAAGAAGCGCGTGATGCGTTTGCTCAGGGCGAAGATATTGTGCTCTCTGAAGAGAACGAATTCCCGACTCAGGTAGGGGATGCTTCGGGTACGCCGCATCTTTCTGTTGGCTGCGTGCGTAATGACTACGGTATGCCGGAGCAAGTCCAGTTCTGGTCGGTGGCCGATAACGTTCGCTTTGGCGGCGCGCTGATGGCAGTAAAAATCGCCGAGAAACTGGTGCAGGAGTATCTGTACTAATGTCCGACCAGCAACAACCGCCAGTTTATAAAATTGCGCTGGGCATTGAGTACGACGGCAGTAAGTATTACGGCTGGCAACGGCAGAATGAAGTCCGCAGTGTGCAGGAGAAGCTGGAAAAGGCGCTCTCCCAGGTGGCGAACGAACCCATTACCGTCTTCTGCGCCGGGCGTACTGACGCTGGTGTACACGGTACCGGGCAGGTAGTGCATTTCGAAACGACCGCGCAGCGCAAAGACGCGGCGTGGACCTTGGGCGTAAATGCGAATTTACCTGGTGACATCGCCGTGCGTTGGGTTAAAGCTGTACCTGATGATTTTCATGCCCGATTTAGCGCCACGGCTCGCCGTTATCGCTACATCATCTACAATCATCGGCTGCGCCCGGCGGTACTGAGTAAAGGGGTAACCCATTTTTACGAACCGCTGGACGCTGAACGGATGCATCGGGCTGCGCAATGCTTGCTGGGCGAGAATGATTTCACCTCGTTCCGTGCGGTGCAGTGCCAGTCCCGAACCCCGTGGCGCAACGTTATGCATATTAATGTCACGCGTCACGGTCCTTATGTGGTGGTAGATATCAAAGCGAATGCCTTTGTACATCATATGGTCAGGAATATTGTCGGCAGCCTGATGGAAGTCGGTGCCCACAACCAGCCGGAGAGCTGGATAGCAGAGTTGCTGGCGGCAAAGGACAGAACGCTGGCGGCAGCAACGGCAAAAGCGGAAGGGCTGTATCTGGTCGCGGTGGATTACCCTGACCGGTATGATCTTCCAAAACCGCCAATGGGCCCGCTATTTCTGGCGGACTAACGAGAATAACGCTCGGAACATTTCAGGCTGTAGCCAACGTAGTTACAGCCTGAAAGATGACGAGTACAAGGCATAGGCAAATATGGACCTGATTTATTTCCTCATCGATTTTATCCTGCACATTGACGTGCATCTGGCAGAGCTGGTCGCGGAGTACGGCGTCTGGGTTTATGCCATTCTGTTTTTGATTCTGTTCTGCGAAACGGGGCTGGTGGTAACGCCATTCCTGCCTGGTGATTCGTTGCTGTTTGTTGCAGGTGCATTGGCGTCACTGGAAACTAACGATCTCAATGTCCATATGATGGTCGTGCTGATGTTGATTGCCGCTATTGTCGGTGACGCAGTGAACTACACCATTGGACGGTTATTTGGTGACAAACTGTTCAGTAATCCAGATTCGAAAATCTTTCGTCGCAGTTATCTTGATAAGACTCATCAGTTTTACGAGAGACATGGCGGCAAAACGATTATTCTCGCCCGTTTTGTACCGATCGTCAGAACGTTCGCGCCGTTTGTTGCGGGAATGGGCCACATGTCGTACCGTCATTTCGCCGCTTATAACGTGATCGGCGCACTGTTGTGGGTACTGATTTTTACCTACGCGGGTTATTTCTTCGGCACGCTCCCCTTCATTCAGAGCAACCTTAAGCTGATGATTGTTGGCATTATTTTTGTTTCAATATTGCCTGGGGTTTTCGAATTTATTCGTCACAAACGCGCTGCGGCACGCGCCGCAAAATAAAAAGTAACTCCGCGGTTCGACCACTTTTTTATCCAAAGTTTCGGGCTGTTATGTTTTAATGTGCAACATTCATGGTCTGTTGGGGGCAAAAATGGCATTATGCGTCCCCAAAGATAAAACTGGCATCGAACCAGGTTCAGACAGAAAGGTCCCTAATGAGCTGGATTGAACGAATTAAAAGCAACATTACTCCCACCCGCAAGGCGAGCATTCCTGAAGGGGTGTGGACTAAGTGTGATAGCTGCGGTCAGGTTTTATACCGCGCTGAGCTGGAACGTAATCTTGAGGTCTGTCCGAAGTGTGACCATCACATGCGTATGACAGCGCGTAATCGCCTGCATAGCCTGTTAGATGAAGGAAGCCTTGTGGAGCTGGGTAGCGAGCTTGAGCCGAAAGATGTGCTGAAGTTTCGTGACTCCAAGAAGTATAAAGACCGTCTGGCATCTGCGCAGAAAGAAACTGGCGAAAAAGATGCGCTGGTGGTGATGAAAGGCACTCTGTATGGAATGCCGGTTGTCGCTGCGGCATTCGAGTTCGCCTTTATGGGCGGTTCAATGGGGTCTGTTGTGGGTGCACGTTTCGTGCGTGCCGTTGAGCAGGCGCTGGAAGATAACTGCCCACTGATCTGCTTCTCCGCCTCTGGTGGCGCACGTATGCAGGAAGCACTGATGTCGCTGATGCAGATGGCGAAAACCTCTGCGGCACTGGCAAAAATGCAGGAGCGCGGCTTGCCGTACATCTCCGTGCTGACCGACCCGACGATGGGCGGTGTTTCTGCAAGTTTCGCCATGCTGGGCGATCTCAACATCGCTGAACCGAAAGCGTTAATCGGCTTTGCCGGTCCGCGTGTTATCGAACAGACCGTTCGCGAAAAACTGCCGCCTGGATTCCAGCGCAGTGAATTCCTGATCGAGAAAGGCGCGATCGACATGATCGTCCGTCGTCCGGAAATGCGCCTGAAACTGGCGAGCATTCTGGCGAAGTTGATGAATCTGCCAGCGCCGAATCCTGAAGCGCCGCGTGAAGGCGTAGTGGTACCCCCGGTACCGGATCAGGAACCTGAGGCCTGATAACTGATAAGGGCAGGGCCACTGGCTCTGCCCTTTTGCTATTCTCACCGTAACGAATCAGCGGATACCATGATTATCAAACGCACTCCTCAAGCCGCGTCGCCTCTGGCTTCGTGGCTTTCTTATCTGGAAAACCTGCACAGTAAAACTATCGATCTCGGCCTTGAGCGCGTGAGTCAGGTCGCGGCGCGTCTTGGCGTTCTGAAACCAGCGCCATTTGTGTTTACCGTTGCGGGTACGAATGGCAAAGGCACCACCTGCCGTACGCTGGAGTCGATTCTGATGGCGGCAGGGTACAAAGTGGGCGTCTACAGTTCACCGCATCTGGTGCGTTATACCGAGCGCGTACGTGTGCAGGGCCAGGAATTGCCGGAATCGGCCCACACCGCCTCTTTTGCGGAGATTGAATCGGCACGCGGTGATATTTCCCTGACCTATTTCGAGTACGGTACGCTGTCGGCGTTGTGGCTGTTCAAGCAGGCACAACTTGACGTGGTGATTCTGGAAGTAGGGCTGGGCGGTCGTCTGGACGCAACCAATATTGTCGATGCCGATGTCGCGGTAGTAACCAGTATTGCGCTGGATCATACCGACTGGCTGGGTCCAGATCGCGAAAGTATTGGTCGCGAGAAAGCAGGCATCTTCCGCAGCGAAAAACCGGCAATTGTCGGTGAGCCGGAAATGCCTTCTACCATTGCTGATGTGGCACAGGAAAAAGGTGCACTGTTACAACGTCGGGGCGTTGAGTGGAACTATTCCGTCACCGATCATGACTGGGCGTTTAGCGATGCTCACGGCACGCTGGAAAATCTGCCGTTGCCGCTTGTCCCGCAACCGAATGCCGCAACGGCGCTGGCGGCACTGCGTGCCAGCGGGCTGGAAGTCAGTGAAAATGCCATTCGCGACGGGATTGCCAGCGCAATTTTGCCGGGACGTTTCCAGATTGTGAGCGAGTCGCCACGCGTTATTTTTGATGTCGCGCATAATCCACATGCGGCGGAATATCTCACCGGGCGTATGAAAGCGCTACCGAAAAACGGGCGCGTGCTGGCGGTTATCGGTATGCTACATGATAAAGATATTGCCGGAACTCTGGCCTGGTTGAAAAGCGTGGTTGATGACTGGTATTGTGCGCCACTGGAAGGGCCGCGCGGTGCCACGGCAGAACAACTGCTTGAGCATTTGGGTAACGGCAAATCATTTGATAGCGTTGCGCAGGCATGGGATGCCGCAATGGCGGACGCTAAAGCGGAAGACACCGTGCTGGTGTGTGGTTCTTTCCACACTGTCGCACATGTCATGGAAGTGATTGACGCGAGGAGAAGCGGTGGCAAGTAAGTTTCAGAATCGGTTAGTGGGCACGATCGTGCTGGTGGCGCTGGGGGTGATTGTACTTCCAGGGCTGCTGGACGGGCAGAAAAAACATTATCAGGATGAGTTCGCGGCTATCCCGCTGGTGCCGAAAGCGGGCGATCGCGATGAGCCTGATATGATGCCAGCCGCCACCCAGGCGTTGCCGACGCAGCCGCCGGAAGGCGCAGCGGAAGAGGTGCGGGCAGGTGATGCCGCAGCACCGTCGCTCGATCCGACCACTATTGCAGCCAATAACACCGAGTTTGAACCGGAACCTGCACCGGTCGCCCCACCGAAGCCGAAACCGGTGGAGCCGCCGAAACCGAAGGTTGAAGCACCACCTGCGCCGAAGCCAGAACCGAAGCCGGTCGTGGAAGAAAAAGCAGCGCCAACGGGTAAAGCCTATGTTGTGCAACTGGGTGCGCTGAAAAATGCCGATAAAGTGAATGAGATTGTCGGTAAGCTGCGCGGTGCCGGTTATCGGGTTTATACGTCGCCATCCACGCCAGTGCAGGGTAAAATTACCCGTATTCTGGTTGGGCCGGATGCCTCGAAAGATAAGCTGAAAGGTTCGCTGGGTGAGTTGAAGCAACTTTCTGGCTTAAGTGGCGTGGTAATGGGCTATACGCCGAATTAATACAGTCTTGCCTGATGCGACGCTGGCGCGTCTTATCAGGCCTGGGCAGTGTTAGAACCGTAGGTCGGATAAGGCGTTTACGCCGCATCCGACACGCATTGCACGATGCCGCAAAGGCATAAAAAGTCGATGGCGTTGAATATTTTTTCAGCGCCATTTTTATTGATGCGCGGGAAGGAAATCCCTACGCAAACGTTTTCTTTTTCTGTTAGAATGCGCCCCGAACAGGATGACAGGGCGTAAAATCGTGGGACACATATGGTCTGGATTGATTACGCCATAATCGCGGTGATTGCTTTTTCCTCTCTGGTTAGCCTGATCCGCGGCTTTGTTCGTGAAGCGTTATCGCTGGTGACATGGGGTTGTGCTTTCTTTGTTGCCAGTCATTACTACACTTACCTGTCAGTCTGGTTTACGGGCTTTGAAGACGAACTGGTTCGAAATGGAATTGCCATCGCGGTACTGTTTATCGCTACCCTGATCGTTGGTGCTATCGTGAACTTCGTGATAGGCCAGTTGGTGGAGAAAACGGGGTTGTCAGGCACCGATCGGGTGCTGGGCGTCTGTTTCGGTGCGTTGCGCGGTGTGTTGATTGTTGCCGCCATTCTCTTCTTTCTCGACTCCTTTACCGGGGTGTCGAAAAGCGAAGACTGGAGCAAATCACAGCTGATCCCGCAGTTCAGTTTTATCATCAGATGGTTTTTTGATTATCTGCAAAGCTCGTCAAGTTTCTTGCCCAGAGCGTAAGTGCTCTGAGATGTGGCTTAACGAGGAAAAAGACGTATGTGCGGTATTGTCGGTATCGCCGGTGTTATGCCGGTTAACCAGTCGATTTATGATGCCTTAACGGTGCTTCAGCATCGCGGTCAGGATGCCGCCGGCATCATCACCATAGATGCCAATAACTGCTTCCGTTTGCGTAAAGCGAACGGGCTGGTGAGCGATGTATTTGAAGCTCGCCATATGCAGCGTTTGCAGGGCAATATGGGCATTGGTCATGTGCGTTACCCTACGGCTGGCAGCTCCAGCGCCTCTGAAGCGCAGCCGTTTTACGTTAACTCTCCGTATGGCATTACGCTTGCCCACAACGGCAATCTGACCAACGCTCACGAGTTGCGTAAAAAATTGTTTGAAGAAAAACGCCGCCACATCAACACCACTTCCGACTCGGAAATTCTGCTTAATATCTTCGCTAGCGAGCTGGACAACTTCCGCCACTACCCGCTGGAAGCCGACAATATTTTCGCTGCCATTGCTGCCACAAACCGCTTAATCCGCGGCGCATATGCCTGTGTGGCGATGATTATCGGCCACGGTATGGTTGCTTTCCGCGATCCAAACGGGATTCGTCCGCTGGTACTGGGAAAACGTGATATTGACGAGAACCGTACAGAATATATGGTCGCTTCCGAAAGCGTAGCGCTCGATACGCTGGGCTTTGATTTCCTGCGTGACGTCGCGCCGGGCGAAGCGATTTACATCACTGAAGAAGGGCAGTTGTTTACCCGTCAATGTGCTGACAATCCGGTCAGCAATCCGTGCCTGTTTGAGTATGTATACTTTGCTCGCCCGGACTCGTTCATCGACAAAATTTCCGTTTACAGCGCGCGTGTGAATATGGGCACGAAACTGGGCGAGAAAATTGCCCGCGAATGGGAAGATCTGGATATCGACGTGGTGATCCCGATCCCAGAAACCTCGTGTGATATCGCGCTGGAAATTGCTCGTATTCTGGGCAAACCGTACCGCCAGGGCTTCGTTAAAAACCGCTATGTTGGCCGCACCTTTATCATGCCGGGCCAGCAGCTGCGTCGTAAGTCCGTGCGCCGTAAACTGAATGCCAACCGCGCCGAGTTCCGCGATAAAAACGTCCTGCTGGTCGACGACTCCATCGTCCGTGGCACCACTTCTGAGCAGATTATCGAGATGGCACGCGAAGCCGGAGCGAAGAAAGTGTACCTCGCTTCTGCGGCACCGGAAATTCGCTTCCCGAACGTTTATGGTATTGATATGCCGAGCGCCACGGAACTGATCGCTCACGGTCGCGAAGTTGATGAAATTCGCCAGATCATCGGTGCTGACGGGTTGATTTTCCAGGATCTGAACGATCTGATCGACGCCGTTCGCGCTGAAAATCCGGATATCCAGCAGTTTGAATGCTCGGTGTTCAACGGCGTCTACGTCACCAAAGATGTTGATCAGGGCTACCTCGATTTCCTCGATACGTTACGTAATGATGACGCCAAAGCAGTGCAACGTCAGAACGAAGTGGAAAATCTCGAAATGCATAACGAAGGATGATGCCTTCGCTGAGGGTGCCGGTCTGGCACCCTGACTTGCAACTCCCGCCGAAATACTGCAAAGTCTGCCTGCAAGTCTGACAGGGCAACTATTTATGAAACGACTCATTGTAGGCATCAGCGGTGCCAGCGGCGCGATTTATGGCGTGCGCTTATTACAGGTTCTGCGCGATGTCACAGATATCGAAACGCATCTGGTGATGAGCCAGGCGGCGCGCCAGACCTTATCCCTCGAAACGGATTTTTCCCTGCGCGAAGTGCAGGCATTAGCTGATGTCACGCACGATGCGCGCGATATTTCCGCCAGCATCTCTTCCGGTTCTTTCCAGACGCTGGGGATGGTGATTTTACCCTGTTCAATCAAAACCCTTTCCGGCATTGTCCATAGCTATACTGATGGCTTACTGACCCGTGCGGCAGATGTGGTGCTGAAAGAGCGTCGCCCGTTGGTGCTCTGCGTGCGTGAAACACCATTGCACTTAGGCCATCTGCGTTTAATGACTCAGGCGGCAGAAATCGGTGCGGTGATTATGCCTCCCGTTCCGGCGTTTTATCATCGCCCGCAATCCCTTGATGATGTGATAAATCAGACGGTTAATCGTGTTCTTGACCAGTTTGCAATAACCCTTCCTGAAGATCTCTTTGCCCGCTGGCAGGGCGCATAACTCCGCTGTTGCCCTGTTTCAGGGCAATTTTGCAACCGCGATCAAATCCTCGACATTTTGTTTCTGCCATTCAATCGAAACGCTGCGATTCAACCGCTATACCTGCTATCTTCAACTTCAGGACAATAATGCAACGTCTTATTAACATATTTAACGTTGAATGTTACTGTTGTCGTCAAGATGGCATAAGACCTGCATGAAAGAGCCTGCAAACACACAACACAATACACAACATAAAAAAGCCATTTTCACTTGAGGGTTATGTATGAAGAAGTCGATTCTCGCTCTGTCTTTGTTAGTCGGTCTCTCCACAGCGGCTTCCAGCTATGCGGCGCTACCGGAGACGGTACGTATCGGAACCGATACCACCTACGCACCGTTCTCATCGAAAGATGCTAAAGGTGATTTTGTTGGCTTTGATATCGATCTCGGTAACGAGATGTGCAAACGGATGCAGGTGAAATGTACCTGGGTTGCCAGTGACTTTGACGCGCTGATCCCCTCACTGAAAGCGAAAAAAATCGACGCCATTATTTCGTCGCTTTCCATTACCGATAAACGTCAGCAGGAGATTGCCTTCTCCGACAAGCTGTACGCCGCAGATTCTCGTTTGATTGCTGCCAAAGGTTCACCGATTCAGCCAACGCTGGATTCACTGAAAGGTAAACATGTTGGTGTGCTGCAGGGATCAACCCAGGAAGCTTACGCTAACGAGACCTGGCGTAGCAAAGGCGTGGATGTGGTGGCCTATGCCAACCAGGATTTGGTCTATTCCGATCTGGCTGCAGGACGTCTGGATGCTGCGTTACAAGATGAAGTTGCTGCCAGCGAAGGATTCCTCAAGCAACCTGCTGGTAAAGATTTCGCCTTTGCTGGCTCATCAGTAAAAGACAAAAAATACTTCGGTGATGGCACCGGTGTAGGGCTACGTAAAGATGATGCTGAACTGACGGCTGCCTTCAATAAGGCGCTTGGCGAGCTGCGTCAGGACGGCACCTACGACAAGATGGCGAAAAAGTATTTCGACTTTAATGTCTACGGTGACTGATACGTCGCTGGGAAGCTGTACCTGATGGAATGATCATCATGGTGCACGCCAGGTTTGTTGCACTATCGTGGTGCATTGAAATGCATACTTAAGCATTTTTAATGAAAAATAATACGTCTAACGGGGCGGGATATTTTGCCTTGATGGTCAATTTTATGGCACGATAAGTGTAACAAACCTGTAAATATTCCCTATAAAAAGACTGTCAGTTGAGGACATTATGAAAAAACTGGTGCTATCGCTCTCTCTGGTTCTGGCCTTCTCCAGCGCAACTGCGGCATTTGCTGCGATTCCGCAAAACATCCGCATCGGTACCGACCCGACCTATGCGCCATTTGAATCAAAAAATTCACAAGGCGAACTGGTTGGCTTCGATATCGATCTGGCAAAGGAATTATGCAAACGCATCAATACGCAATGTACGTTTGTCGAAAATCCGCTGGATGCGTTAATCCCGTCCTTAAAAGCGAAGAAGATTGACGCCATCATGTCATCGCTTTCCATTACGGAAAAACGTCAGCAAGAAATTGCCTTCACCGACAAACTGTACGCTGCCGATTCTCGTCTGGTGGTGGCGAAAAATTCCGACATTCAGCCGACAGTCGAGTCGCTGAAAGGCAAGCGGGTAGGCGTATTGCAGGGCACCACCCAGGAGACGTTCGGTAACGAACACTGGGCACCAAAAGGCATTGAAATCGTCTCGTATCAGGGGCAGGACAACATTTATTCTGACCTGACTGCCGGACGTATTGATGCCGCGTTCCAGGATGAGGTCGCTGCCAGCGAAGGTTTCCTCAAACAACCTGTCGGTAAAGATTACAAATTCGGTGGCCCGTCTGTTAAAGATGAAAAACTGTTTGGTGTAGGGACCGGCATGGGCCTGCGTAAAGAAGATAACGAACTGCGCGAGGCACTGAACAAAGCCTTTGCCGAAATGCGCGCTGACGGTACTTACGAGAAATTAGCGAAAAAGTACTTCGATTTTGATGTTTATGGCGGTTAATCGCCATCGGTGAAAGAAAGCCCGCTCCCTTCGGGTAACCGGAGGGAGACAAGAGGCGGTAATTCACCACACACGACAGGACAGGCAGCATGTTGTATGGGTTTTCAGGTGTTATTTTACAGGGTGCGCTCGTCACGCTGGAGCTGGCTATCAGCTCTGTAGTGCTCGCTGTAATCATCGGTTTAATTGGCGCTGGCGGTAAGCTCTCGCAAAATCGGCTTTCGGGGCTGATTTTCGAAGGGTACACCACGCTGATTCGTGGCGTGCCGGACTTAGTGTTGATGCTGCTGATTTTCTACGGTTTGCAGATTGCGCTAAACACGGTGACGGAGGCGATGGGCGTCGGGCAGATTGATATCGATCCGATGGTCGCTGGTATTATCACTCTCGGTTTTATCTACGGTGCTTATTTTACCGAAACGTTCCGTGGTGCTTTTATGGCAGTGCCGAAAGGACATATAGAGGCGGCGACGGCGTTCGGTTTTACTCGTGGGCAAGTGTTTCGGCGGATCATGTTTCCGGCGATGATGCGTTACGCCCTGCCAGGCATTGGCAACAACTGGCAGGTGATCCTCAAATCTACCGCACTGGTTTCGTTACTCGGCCTGGAAGATGTGGTCAAAGCCACCCAACTGGCAGGCAAAAGTACCTGGGAACCGTTCTATTTCGCCATCGTCTGTGGCGTGATTTACCTGGTTTTCACCACTGTTTCCAATGGTGTGCTGCTGTTCCTTGAGCGCCGCTACTCCGTGGGTGTGAAGAGGGCTGACCTGTGATCGAAATCTTACATGAATACTGGAAACCGCTGCTGTGGACCGACGGTTATCGCTTTACTGGTGTGGCGATCACTCTGTGGCTGCTTATTTTGTCGGTAGTGATAGGCGGAGTCCTGGCGCTGTTTCTGGCGATTGGTCGTGTCTCCAGTAATAAATACATCCAGTTTCCAATCTGGTTATTTACCTATATTTTTCGCGGTACGCCGCTGTATGTTCAGTTGCTGGTGTTCTATTCCGGCATGTACACGCTTGAGATTGTTAAGGGAACCGAATTCCTTAACGCTTTCTTCCGCAGTGGCCTGAACTGTACCGTGCTGGCGCTGACGCTTAACACCTGCGCTTACACTACCGAGATTTTTGCTGGGGCAATCCGTTCGGTTCCGCATGGGGAAATTGAAGCCGCCAGAGCCTATGGCTTCTCGACTTTTAAAATGTATCGTTGCATTATTTTGCCTTCTGCGCTGCGTATTGCGTTACCGGCATACAGCAACGAAGTGATCCTGATGCTGCACTCTACTGCGCTGGCGTTTACGGCCACTGTGCCGGATCTGCTGAAAATAGCCCGCGATATTAACGCCGCCACGTATCAACCTTTTACCGCCTTCGGCATTGCCGCGGTGCTCTATTTAATCATCTCTTATGTCCTGATCAGCCTCTTTCGCAGAGCGGAAAAACGCTGGTTGCAGCATGTGAAACCTTCTTCAACGCACTGAGAATACGATGTCCGAGAATAAATTAAACGTTATCGATTTGCACAAACGCTACGGCGAACATGAAGTGCTGAAAGGGGTCTCACTGCAAGCGAATGCCGGAGATGTAATAAGCATCATCGGATCGTCGGGATCGGGGAAAAGTACCTTTCTGCGCTGCATTAACTTCCTCGAAAAACCGAGTGAAGGGTCGATCGTGGTCAATGGCCAGACGATCAATCTGGTGCGCGACAAAGACGGTCAACTCAAAGTCGCCGATAAAAATCAACTGCGCTTACTGCGCACACGCCTGACGATGGTATTCCAGCACTTCAATCTCTGGAGCCATATGACGGTGCTGGAAAACGTCATGGAAGCGCCGATTCAGGTGTTGGGCCTGAGCAAGCAGGAAGCGCGCGAGCGGGCGGTCAAGTATCTGGCAAAAGTCGGGATAGACGAACGTGCGCAGGGGAAATATCCGGTGCATCTTTCCGGCGGTCAGCAACAGCGTGTTTCTATCGCGCGGGCGCTGGCGATGGAACCGGAAGTTTTACTGTTTGATGAACCTACCTCGGCGCTCGATCCTGAACTGGTAGGCGAAGTGTTACGTATTATGCAGCAACTGGCAGAAGAGGGGAAAACCATGGTGGTAGTGACTCACGAAATGGGCTTTGCTCGCCATGTTTCTACTCACGTCATTTTCCTCCATCAGGGGAAAATAGAAGAAGAGGGCGCGCCGGAGCAGTTATTTGGCAACCCGCAAAGCCCTCGTCTGCAACAGTTCCTTAAGGGATCGCTGAAATAATTTCCTCTCCGGTGGCTAACGCTGCCGGAGTATTTTCATGGGGAATTTGTGAGTCAGCTTCCGCTGAAATGTAAAAGTTGCAGTCCGCTAAAAATACTTCTGAATTCGCTGTCCAAAGATAAAAACTGCCTGCTGCATTGGGTGTTAATCGTGGTTATTGTCGCGTCATCTTAAATTTGAGGGGTGACGGAACGCCATGACAATATCGACAACTTCCACGCCGCATGATGCGGTATTTAAATCTTTTTTACGCCATCCAGACACCGCGCGGGATTTTATTGATATTCATCTTCCCGCGCCGCTTCGCAAACTGTGTGATTTAACGACGCTTAAACTAGAACCAAACAGTTTTATTGATGAAGACCTGCGGCAATATTATTCCGACCTCTTGTGGTCTGTGAAAACGCAGGAGGGAGTGGGTTATATTTATGTAGTGATAGAGCACCAAAGTAAGCCGGAAGAATTAATGGCTTTTCGCATGATGCGTTATTCCATTGCGGCAATGCAAAACCATCTTGATGCGGGCTATAAAGAGCTTCCATTGGTGATCCCGATGCTGTTTTATCATGGTTGCAGAAGTCCTTATCCTTATTCACTCTGCTGGCTTGATGAATTTGCCGAGCCTGCTATAGCCCGCAAAATATATTCATCAGCGTTTCCGTTGGTGGATATTACCGTGGTGCCGGATGACGAGATTATGCAACACCGCAAAATGGCGCTGTTGGAGTTAATTCAGAAACATATTCGTCAGCGCGATCTGTTGGGATTAGTCGACCAAATTGTTTCGCTGCTAGTTACAGGGAACACTAATGACAGACAGCTAAAAGCCCTGTTTAATTACGTATTACAAACAGGGGATGCCCAGCGTTTTCGTGCATTTATTGGTGAGATAGCGGAACGCGCACCACAAGAAAAGGAGAAACTGATGACCATTGCTGACAGATTACGTGAAGAAGGCGCAATGCAGGGCAAACACGAAGAAGCCCTGCGTATTGCTCAGGAGATGCTGGATAGAGGTTTAGACAGAGAGTTAGTCATGATGGTGACCCGACTTTCACCAGACGATCTTATCGCGCAAAGCCACTAATCCTGTAACACCGGGAGTTAACTGGCGGATGTTTGCTGTAAACCACATCAGCGAACGACATCCGCCAGCGCCTCTTCTAAATCGTACCAGCGAAACGCAAAACCCGCTTCTTCCAGCCGTTTAGGCAGCGCGCGTTGTCCACCTAATACCAGTACTGAAGATTCGCCCATTAACAGTCGAATGGCGGTCGCGGGGACGCGCAAAATGGCCGGGCGATGCAGCGCATGACCGAGCGCATGGGCAAATTGTTCATTGCGTACCGGGTAGGGCGAAACCATATTAAATGGCCCGCGCAGCTCGTTATCCAGCAGCCAGAGAATACCGTTGACCATATCATCAATATGAATCCAGGCCAGATACTGCCGACCAGAGCCAATCGGCCCGCCCAGGCCAAGACGAAACGGCGGCAGCATTTTACCGAGAATACCGCCATCCGGTGCCAGCACTACACCGGTACGCAGCAGGCACACTCGCGTTTTGTCACTTTGCGCCCGGCAGGCAATTTCTTCCCAGCGGGCGCAGAGTTTATGGGTAAATTCGTTATGCGGCGGTTCCTCTTCGGTAACCACCACTTCACCTAAGTCGCCATAATAGCCCGTTGCCGAGCCGGAAATGAGTACCGACGGCGGCGTGTCGCTGGCATTAATCAAATCGACCAGTTTTTGCGTGATATTCCAGCGGCTTTGGCAGAGACGCTCTTTTTGCTCGTGAGTCCAGCGTTTATCAGCAATCGGTTCTCCGGCCAGGTTGATTACCGCATCAACGCCGTTGAGGTTGCTTTGAGCGGCTAGCCCTTGCCATAGCGTCACCCGAGGGCCGAGAACGGAACTGGCTTTCTGTGGGTTACGCGTCACTACCGTGATTTGATGGCCCAGCTCCAGCAAACGCGGAATCAAATGGCGACCAATTAATCCCGTCCCTCCGGTGATCACTATGTTCATGCAGCCTCCCGATATGGCGGTTAACGCTGCCAGCTTAAGGTCATGGATACCGAATCGGCGTAGCGCAGCGCGTGCAGTTTATCGATCTCCACTTCAGCATACGTCACCCAGTGATGTTCACGTGCGATATCGAGCACATCCTGAGTTAATTTTTCCAACAAAGAGAAACGGTTATTCTCTACATGCTGAATAATGTTTTTCGTTACGGTGCGATAATTCAGCGCATCGTTGATATCTTCGCTAGTGCGCGCTTTATCGGCGGGGTAGTGGATCGTCACATTGATAACAATATCCTGACGGTTGTTAATTTCTTCTTCCTTAATTCCGATAAACGTACGTAAACGAAGGTTCTTTATACGAATAATAGCGGCAGGTTGTGCCATTGCAGGTTCTCCGTTGTTTTACTTAGGATGAAATAATACACGAGAACCTGTTTCTGTTAACTATCCGAACGCTCATCACCGAGTTGTGCTTTTAGCAGTGCCTGCCCGGTGGCAGGGCGCGAACGGATCCGCTCATGCCAGTTCTTGACTGCCGGATACATTGCGAGGTCAATTCGCTGGCGAGTCCAGGCATTAACCCACGGCCAGCAGGCAATATCCGCAATGCTGTAGTTCTCGCCTCCCAGCCAGGGCGAGTTTTCCAGCCGCTTGTTCAGTACATGGTAAAGACGCTGAGTTTCAACCTGATAACGTTCAATAGCGTAAGGAATGGTTTGGGGGGCTGCGTGATTAAAATGATGATTTTGCCCAAGCATCGGCCCCAGTCCGCCTACCTGCCAGAATAACCACTGTAATGTGGCGGCGCGCTCACGCGTTTCATGACTCAAAAAGAGTCCTGTTTTCTCAGCCAGATACAACAAAATGGCACCAGACTCAAAGAGGCTTAACGGTTCGCCGCCATCGGCAGGAGAATGATCAACAATTGCCGGAATTTTGTTGTTGGGCGAAATGCGCAAAAATTCCGGACGAAACTGACCGCCTTTCCCCAGGTCTACCTTAATCAAGCGATAATCAAGCTCTGCTTCTTCGAGAAACAGCGTAATTTTGTGACCATTGGGTGTCGGGGCGAAATAGAGATCGATCATTGCAGCTCCGGTTGTTTAATCATCTGAACACCACAAGTATAGAAAGCGCGGCGAATTACGTGAGTATTCGTCACGTGACAGTGACAAAAAGGCTCTATAGTTTGATAGCCAGCCCCCTTTATTGCCGAGGACATAATGAGTAAACCCGCTATCACGCTTTGGTCAGATGCCCACTTTTTCTCCCCTTATGTGTTATCCGCCTGGGTGGCGTTGCAGGAAAAAGGCCTGTCGTTTCATATCAAGACCATCGACCTCGACAGCGGTGAACATTTGCAGCCGACGTGGCAAGGTTACGGTCAGACACGCCGTGTGCCGTTATTACAAATCGATGATTTTGAGTTGAGTGAATCTTCTGCCATTGCGGAGTATCTGGAAGATCGATTTGCGCCACCGACCTGGGAACGTATTTATCCGCTTGATTTAGAAAATCGTGCGCGTGCACGACAGATTCAGGCCTGGCTGCGCAGCGATCTGATGCCCATCCGCGAAGAGCGTCCGACGGATGTTGTCTTTGCGGGGGCGAAAAAAGCGCCACTAACGGCCGAGGGAAAAGCCAGTGCAGAGAAACTGTTTGCGATGGCAGAACATTTGTTAGTACTGGGTCAGCCGAATTTATTTGGTGAATGGTGCATTGCTGATACTGATCTGGCGCTAATGATTAACCGCCTGGTACTACATGGCGATGAGGTGCCAGAACGCCTGGTGGATTATGCGACATTCCAGTGGCAGCGAGCGTCTGTCCAGCGTTTTATTGCACTTTCGGCGAAGCAATCTGGCTGATAGCAACGACAGAATCCAGTATCATAGCTTACGTTTTTTCGACGAGGAGTGAGTGATGAAACTGATGTTTGCATCGGACATTCATGGGTCGTTACCGGCGACGGAACGTGTTCTGGAGTTGTTTGCCCAAAGCGGTGCCCAGTGGCTGGTGATCCTTGGCGACGTGTTGAATCACGGCCCGCGTAATGCTTTACCGGAGGGTTACGCGCCAGCCAAAGTCGCTGAACGGCTTAATGAAGTGGCACATAAGGTTATCGCTGTGCGCGGCAACTGCGACAGCGAAGTGGATCAAATGCTGCTGCATTTCCCGATAACCGCGCCGTGGCAACAGGTATTACTGGAAAAACAACGTCTGTTTTTGACGCATGGTCATCTTTTTGGCCCGGAAAATCTACCTGCTTTAAACCAGAACGATGTGCTGGTGTACGGTCATACCCATCTGCCAGTGGCAGAACAGCGGGGGGAGATTTTCCATTTCAACCCCGGCTCGGTGAGTATTCCGAAAGGCGGTAATCCGGCGAGTTATGGCATGCTGGATAATGACGTACTTAGTGTAATCGCACTCAATGATCAAAGTATCATTGCGCAGGTCGCGATTAATCCGTAATTTACCCACAACTCAAAATGCGCCGTAAGAGCGCCAGAAAAAGAAGGTTTCCTGATAATGGAACAGCGTCGTTTGGCAAGTACTGAATGGGTGGATATTGTCAATGAAGAGAACGAAGTCATTGCACAAGCCAGCCGGGAACAAATGCGGGCACAGTGTCTGCGTCATCGTGCAACTTACATCGTCGTGCATGATGGCATGGGCAAAATTCTGGTCCAGCGTCGTACCGAGACAAAAGACTTTTTACCCGGCATGTTAGATGCGACCGCAGGCGGTGTGGTTCAGGCCGATGAGCAACTGCTGGAATCCGCGCGTCGCGAAGCGGAAGAAGAGTTGGGCATTGCCGGTGTCCCCTTTGCCGAGCACGGGCAGTTCTATTTCGAAGATAAAAATTGCCGTGTCTGGGGCGCATTGTTCAGCTGCGTCTCTCACGGTCCCTTCGCACTACAGGAAGATGAAGTCAGTGAAGTTTGCTGGCTGACGCCGGAAGAAATCACCGCACGCTGCGATGAGTTCACTCCAGACTCGCTGAAAGCGCTAGCGTTGTGGATGAAGCGCAATGCCAAAAATGAAGCCGTAGAGACTGAAACGGCAGAATGAAAAAAGAGCCGCAATTGCGGCTCTTAACATTTTTAGTGGTAGCCCATCAACTGAGCGCCGATCACTACGACGCTGGACATAATAAACAGCAGTCCAAGTAGGGTCGCGCCCACCTTCAGCCAGTTACGGAAGTCCACCCTGCACACACCGAGCGTTGCCATTAACGACGCTGAGGTTGGGTAAATGATGTGACTGAAGCCATCACCAAACTGGAACGCCAGCACGGTAACCTGACGGTTAACACCGACCAGATCGCCAAGCGGTGCCAGTAACGGCATGGTTAACGCCGCCTGACCAGAACCGGACGTCACGAAGAAATTAAATACCGCCTGGAAGAGCAACATAAACCAGGCCGCGACCGCGTTGTCCAGACCGCTAATGGCATTGGCAATGCTGTTGAGGATGGTATTTAACACGCTGGCATCACCCGCTTCACCATTACCGACCAGCAGCAAAATCCCTTTGGCGAAACCCACCAGCAGGGCAGGGGCGATCATCATTCGCGCCCCTTCGGTAAAGGATGAAGCCATGGTATTAACCGTCATGCCGTTAAGGCGGAAAACAACGCCGATGATGCCAATCACCAGACCCATGGTGAAGAACTGGCTGGCAATTTCTGGAATAAACCAGGCATTAACGATCACGCCCCAAATCACCCAGACCATTACGGCGGTCAGGACAATCAATACCAGCCAGTCACCAAAGGTAAACGGACGTTGTTCAACATCAGCCTGCTTTTCACGAAAGAAGCGGTCGGACTCATGCACGCGTGACAGAAGAGGATTCTTTTTCACTCGTGAGGCGTACACCATGGTAAAGATCAGGCCAATCAGAGTGGCGATAACCCACACCACGATGCGCAACCCGGAGCCAGAAAGCACCGGAACGCCGGCAATCCCCTGAGCAACGACCACACAAAACGGGTTCATCCACGAACTGGCAAAACCGATTTGCGTGGCAATATAGGTCACCAGGACGGTGGTAATACTGTCATAGCCCAGCCGGACCATTAGCGGTGCGATGATAATGGCAAAGGCGACGGCCTCTTCTCCCATACCAAATACCGCGCCGCCAAGTGAAAACAGAATAAACAGCGCAGGAATAAAGAGAATTTCATTCCCGCGGGTATGGCGAATAAGCGCCAGGATACCGTTATCAATGGTTCCTGTACGCATCACAATGCCAAACGCGCCGCCAATCACCAGCATAAACATGATGATGCCAACGGCTGTCCCGTATTTCGATCCTGAGGTTAATCCTTCAAACGGGAAGTTCATCAGGCCCGGGCGTTCATCGCCCGTCGTGAACAGCTGTACGCGGTGATACTCAGGTTCGCCTGCTTCGTTAGTCAGAATGCGAAATGAGTGTGGATCTACGACTTTGCGTGTTTTTGTTTGACCATCAACCTGATACTGCACTTCCTGACTGTCAAACATCCCCACCGGAACTACCCAGGTGGCAAGGCTGGTTAAAATAGCAACAAAAAAGATAATCACCAACGTATCGGGCATTGCCCATCTTCTTGTTGGTTTGGATTCAGTGATTGCGGACATAGCGCAAATATTCCCTTGCACAAAACAAAGTGGTAAGTATGCAAAGTGAAATGGCGCAATTCATTGATGCAGCGCAGTTAAGCAAGATAATCAGAAAGGATTAATGCAGATTAAGAGAATAAAAAACCGGAAATAGTGATTATTTCCGGTTCAGATATCCGCAGCGCAAAGCTGCGGATGATGACGAGATTACTGCTGCTGTGCAGACTGAATCGCAGTCAGCGCGATGGTGTAGACGATATCGTCAACCAGTGCGCCACGGGACAGGTCGTTAACCGGCTTGCGCATACCCTGCAGCATCGGCCCGATGGAGATCAGGTCGGCAGAACGCTGTACCGCTTTGTAGGTGGTGTTACCGGTGTTCAGATCCGGGAAGATGAACACGGTAGCGCGACCTGCAACCGGAGAGTTCGGCGCTTTGGATTTCGCAACGTCAGCCATTACCGCAGCGTCGTACTGCAGCGGACCGTCGATCATCAGGTCAGGACGTTTTTCCTGCGCCAGACGAGTTGCTTCGCGAACTTTTTCTACGTCGCTACCTGCACCAGAAGTACCGGTGGAGTAGGAGAGCATAGCAACGCGCGGTTCGATACCGAAGGCCGCAGCGGAATCAGCGGACTGAATCGCGATTTCTGCCAGCTGTTCAGCGGTCGGATCCGGGTTGATCGCACAGTCACCGTAAACGTAAACCTGTTCCGGCAGCAGCATGAAGAACACGGAAGATACCAGGGAGCTGCCCGGTGCAGTTTTGATCAGCTGCAGCGGCGGACGGATGGTGTTTGCGGTAGTGTGAACAGCACCGGAAACCAGACCATCAACTTCATCCTGTTCCAGCATCAGCGTACCGAGCACCACGTTGTCTTCCAGCTGTTCGCGGGCAACGGTTTCGGTCATGCCTTTGTTCTTACGCAGTTCGACCAGACGACCAACATAGCTTTCGCGAACCACTTCTGGATCAACGATTTCAATCCCTGCACCCAGTTCTACACCCTGAGACGCTGCAACACGGTTGATCTCTGCCGGATTACCCAGCAGTACGCAAGTTGCGATACCACGTTCAGCACAGATAGCGGCTGCTTTAACGGTACGCGGTTCGTCACCTTCCGGCAGTACGATACGTTTGCCCGCTTTGCGCGCAAGTTCAGTCAGCTGATAACGGAACGCAGGCGGAGACAGACGACGGCTGCGCTCAGAAGTGGCAGTCAGAGATTCGATCCAGTCAGCGTTGATGTAGTTAGCAACGTATTCCTGAACTTTCTCGATACGTTCGTGATCGTCAACCGGAACTTCCAGGTTGAAGCTCTGCAGGCTCAGAGAGGTCTGCCAGGTGTTGGTGTTCACCATAAATACCGGCAGGCCGGTAGCGAAAGCACGTTCGCACAGTTTAGAAATGCGCGCGTCCATTTCGTAGCCGCCAGTCAGCAGCAGGGCACCGATTTCTACACCGTTCATGGCTGCCAGGCAAGCGGCCACCAGCACGTCAGGACGGTCTGCGGAAGTCACCAGCAGAGAACCGGCACGGAAGTGCTCCAGCATGTGCGGAATGCTGCGTGCGCAGAAAGTGACGGATTTAACGCGGCGAGTATTGATGTCGCCTTCGTTGATGATGGTCGCATTCAGGTGGCGAGCCATATCGATCGCACGAGTCGCGATCAGGTCAAAGCTCCACGGCACAGCGCCGAGAACCGGCAGCGGGCTGGATTCTTGCAGCTTCGCCGGATCAACATTGTTTACTTTAGCTTTGGAAGAGTCGTCGAAAATCTCGGACAGATCCGGGCGAGTACGACCCTGTTCATCAACCGGTGCGTTCAGTTTGTTAACGATAACGCCGGTGATGTTGGTGTTTTTGGCACCGCCGAAGCTGTTGCGGGTCAGTTCGATACGCTCTTTCAGCTGTTCCGGGGTGTCAGTGCCCTGAGACATAACGAAGACGATTTCCGCATTCAGCGTTTTAGCGATTTCGTAGTTCAGAGACTGGGCAAACTGGTGCTTACGTGTCGGGACCAGACCTTCAACCAGAACGACTTCAGCGTCTTTGGTGTTAGCGTGGTAGTTTGCGACGATCTCTTCCATCAGCACATCTTTCTGATTGCTGGAAAGCAGACCTTCAACGTAGCTCATTTTCAGCGGTTCAGCGGCCGTCGTGGTGGAAGAGTTCGCACGCACGATAGTCGTAGTCTGATCGGGCGCATCGCCACCGGTACGCGGCTGAGCGATAGGTTTGAAAACGCTCAGACGAACGCCTTTGCGTTCCATTGCACGGATCACGCCAAGGCTGACGCTGGTCAGACCGACGCTGGTTCCGGTAGGGATCAGCATAATAATACGGGACACGGTTTATCCTCTTTCGTTACCGCCGATTTGGCGGGTTACAAAACAGCACCGCCAGCTGAGCTGGCGGTGTGAAATCAGGCAGTCAGGCGGCTCGCGTCTTGCGCGATAACCAGTTCTTCGTTGGTTGGGATAACCACCGCAGGACGGGTACCTTCTTTGTTGATGAAACCAGATTTGCCGAAACGTGCAGCCAGGTTGCGTTCATGATCAACTTCAAAGCCCAGCACGCCCAGTTTGCCCAGAGACAGTTCACGAACCATCGCGGCATTTTCACCGATACCACCAGTGAATACAACAGCGTCCAGACGACCATCCATCAGCGCAGTGTAGGCACCGATGTATTTCGCCAGGCGGTGGCAGTAAACGTCCATTGCGCGCTTCGCGTCTTCTTTCGTCGCGTAGTTGTCTTCAACATAGCGGCAGTCGCTGGTCACTTCGGTCAGACCCAGCAGGCCAGACTCTTTGGTCAGCAGTTTGTTGATTGCGTCAACGCTCATGCCCAGGGTGTCGTGCAGGTGGAAGATGATCGCCGGATCGATATCACCAGAACGGGTACCCATGACCAGACCTTCCAGCGGGGTCAGGCCCATAGAGGTGTCAACGCATTTACCGTTGCGGATAGCAGAAACGGAACCACCGTTGCCCAGGTGGCAGGTGATGATGTTCAGTTCTTCTACCGGTTTGTTCAGCATTTTTGCCGCTTCCTGGGTTACATAGAAGTGGCTGGTGCCGTGCGCGCCGTAACGACGGATGCCGTGCTCTTTGTACAGGTTGTACGGCAGGGCGTAGAGGTAAGACTCTTCCGGCATAGTCTGGTGGAACGCGGTGTCAAATACAGCAACGTTTTTGTCTTTCAGCTGTGGGAAAGATTTCAGAGCTTCTTCGATACCGATCAGGTGAGCCGGGTTGTGCAGCGGTGCAAAAGAAGCTGCATCTTTGATACCCTGAATAACAGACTCATCGATCACTACGGAGCTGGTATACTTTTCGCCGCCGTGTACGATACGGTGACCGATAGCAGTCAGCTGCGCAGACAGTTCTGGTTTTTGTGCCAGAATAGTATTAACGATAAAGTTGAGCGCTTCGCTGTGAGCGGCGCCTGCACCTAAAGCCGCTTCCTGTTTATTGCCGTCCATTTTCCATTTGATACGTGCTTCGGGCAGGTGGAAACATTCGGCTAAACCAGAAAGGTACTCTTCACCATTTACTGCATCGATGATGGCAAATTTCAGTGAAGAACTACCGCAGTTCAGAACCAGTACTAACTTACTCGACATGGAAGTACCTATAATTGATACGTGGCTAAAAAAACGTCAGGGAGCCATAGAGCGTAGCGCATGATGACACCGACATTTATGATTAACATCATGCACTGCAAATTTTTTTTGCATGATGGAAGAAATATCTTGAGTCTATGCCATTTTGCGTAATTTTCAGCCAATGGCATAATGTATATGAATTTGACGACTCAATGAATATGTACTACTTAGGCCTTCAGGCTGCTAAAGGATACCTGATAGTGGGTATGGAAGACAAAATGTTTTGAACGTTGTCCCGCTGAGTTGTGAATTTGCACAAATTTTTGAATCTTTATATGTGAAGTTGAGGTGAAGCATGTCAACGCCGGATAATCGTTCTGTTAATTTTTTTAGCTTGTTTCGCCGGGGACAGCATTACTCAAAGACGTGGCCGCTGGAAAAACGCCTTGCCCCGGTCTTTGTCGAAAATCGCGTTATCAAGATGACGCGTTATGCGATCCGTTTTATGCCGCCGATCGCCGTATTTACTCTCTGCTGGCAGATTGCCCTGGGCGGTCAGCTTGGGCCGGCAGTTGCCACTGCGCTGTTCGCCTTAAGTTTACCCATGCAGGGATTATGGTGGCTGGGCAAGCGTTCTGTAACGCCATTACCCCCTGCTATCCTCAACTGGTTTTATGAAGTTCGCGGTAAATTGCAGGAGTCTGGACAGGTGTTGGCACCCGTTGAAGGCAAGCCTGATTACCAGGCATTAGCTGACACGCTTAAGCGCGCCTTCAAACAACTGGATAAAACTTTCCTTGATGATTTGTAATTGACCCCTGATTACGCATATAAAAGAAGGCATACTCAGCCTTCTTTTTTTTCACCGTAGTAGAGTGATACAGGAGTCAACAATGGAAATGACCAACGCGCAACGTCTTATTTTGTCTAATCAGTACAAGATGATGACTATGCTCGATCCGGCAAATGCTGAACGTTACCGTCGCCTGCAAACAATTATTGAGCGTGGTTACGGATTACAGATGCGTGAATTGGATCGCGAGTTTGGCGAGCTGAAAGAAGAAACCTGCCGCACTATCATCGACATTATGGAGATGTATCATGCGTTGCATGTTTCCTGGTCTAATTTGCAGGACCAGCAATCCATCGATGAACGTCGTGTCACCTTCCTCGGCTTTGACGCCGCCACTGAAGCACGTTACCTCGGTTATGTCCGCTTTATGGTTAATGTGGAAGGGCGCTATACCCATTTTGACGCCGGAACTCACGGTTTTAACGCCCAGACGCCAATGTGGGAAAAATATCAGCGCATGCTTAATGTGTGGCATGCCTGCCCGCGTCAGTACCATTTGAGCGCCAACGAAATTAATCAAATTATCAACGCCTGAGGAGGCCCGCGTGCGGTGCAAAGGTTTTCTGTTTGATCTTGATGGAACGCTGGTGGATTCCCTGCCTGCGGTAGAACGGGCGTGGAGCAACTGGGCCAGACGTCATGGGTTAGCGCCGGAAGAGGTGCTGGCTTTCATTCACGGTAAACAGGCGATCACCTCTTTGCGCCATTTTATGGCGGGCAAATCCGAGGCTGATATTGCCGCCGAGTTTACGCGTCTGGAGCACATCGAGGCCACGGAAACCGAAGGTATTACCGCGCTTCCGGGGGCAATCGCCTTACTCAATCATTTGAATAAAGCAGGTATTCCGTGGGCCATTGTGACTTCTGGCTCCATGCCGGTAGCGCGAGCGCGCCATAAAATAGCTGGGCTTCCCGCACCAGAGGTGTTTGTAACCGCTGAGCGAGTGAAGCGCGGAAAACCAGAACCTGATGCGTATCTGTTAGGTGCGCAGCTGCTGGGGCTTGCGCCGCAGGAGTGTGTGGTGGTGGAAGATGCTCCCGCTGGCGTGCTTTCTGGCCTGGCGGCGGGTTGCCATGTCATTGCGGTTAACGCTCCGGCAGATACCCCGCGCCTGAATGAGGTCGATTTGGTCCTCCACAGTCTGGAGCAAATTACTGTGACCAAACAGCCAAATGGCGATGTTATTATTCAGTGAAACACCTGATCATGATTTAGCCCCGTCTCGTCGGGGCTTTTTTATGGCAGAATCAAGACATCTCCCTCAATTAACAAGGATAAGTTGTGAACGGTGAATTGATTTGGGTTCTTTCATTACTGGCCGTTGCCATTGTCTTGTTTGCGACGGGCAGAGTGCGTATGGATGCGGTCGCTTTGTTTGTTATTGTCGCGTTTGCATTAAGCGGAACGCTGACAGTCCCCGAAGTATTTTCCGGCTTTTCTGATCCTAACGTTGTCCTGATTGCCGCCTTGTTTATTATTGGCGATGGTTTGGTCCGTACCGGTGTTGCCACCGTAATGGGAACATGGCTGGTCAAAGTTGCGGGCAACAGTGAAATCAAAATGTTGGTTTTGTTGATGCTGACCGTCGCGGGGCTTGGCGCGTTTATGAGTTCAACCGGCGTTGTCGCTATCTTTATTCCCGTGGTGTTAAGCGTTGCCATGCGTATGCAAACTTCGCCGTCACGTCTGATGATGCCGTTGAGTTTTGCCGGGCTGATAAGCGGCATGATGACGCTGGTGGCGACGCCGCCGAACCTGGTAGTCAACAGTGAATTGCTGCGTGAAGGCTATCACGGCTTCAGTTTCTTTAGCGTAACACCTATTGGCCTGGTCGTGCTGGTGCTGGGTATTTTGTATATGTTAGTGATGCGTTTCATGCTGAAAGGGGATACCCAGACCCCGCAGCGCGAAGGCTGGACGCGTCGAACCTTTCGCGATCTTATCCGTGAATATCGACTGACCGGGCGTGCGCGACGTCTGGCTATTCGCCCCGGATCGCCAATGATTGGTCAACGGCTGGATGATCTCAAATTACGTGAGCGTTATGGCGCTAACGTCATCGGTGTTGAACGCTGGCGGCGTTTTCGTCGCGTTATCGTGAACGTTAATGGGGTTTCTGAATTTCGCGCGCGTGACGTTTTGCTTATTGATATGTCTGCGGCTGATGTCGATCTCCGGCAATTTTGTAGTGAGCAATTGCTGGAGCCGATGGTACTGCGCGGCGAGTATTTTTCTGACCAGGCCCTTGATGTGGGCATGGCAGAGATTTCATTAATTCCTGAGTCAGAACTGATTGGTAAATCGGTGCGCGAAATTGGTTTTCGTACCCGCTACGGACTGAATGTGGTGGGGCTAAAGCGCAATGGCGTGGCGCTGGAAGGTTCGCTGGCGGATGAGCCTCTGCTGCTGGGCGATATCATCCTGGTTGTGGGTAACTGGAAACTGATCGGTATGCTGGCCAAACAGGGCCGCGACTTCGTAGCGCTGAACTTACCGGAAGAGGTGAGTGAAGCATCGCCCGCGCACAGCCAGGCACCCCATGCCATTTTCTGTCTGGTGCTAATGGTGGCGTTAATGCTGACAGATGAAATTCCTAATCCTGTTGCCGCTATCATCGCCTGCCTGCTGATGGGGAAATTCCGCTGTATAGATGCTGAAAGCGCCTATAAATCCATTCACTGGCCGAGCATTATTTTGATCGTTGGGATGATGCCGTTTGCTGTGGCATTACAGAAAACGGGAGGTGTCGCGCTGGCGGTGAAAGGGCTGATGGACATTGGCGGTGGTTACGGGCCACATATGATGCTGGGTTGTTTGTTTGTCTTGTCGGCGGTTATTGGGCTATTTATCTCTAATACCGCGACGGCGGTGTTGATGGCTCCGATTGCGCTGGCTGCTGCCAAAACGATGGGGGTGTCGCCTTATCCATTCGCGATGGTCGTGGCGATGGCAGCATCCGCCGCCTTTATGACACCGGTTTCTTCACCTGTTAACACACTGGTTTTAGGTCCGGGAAATTACAGCTTCAGTGACTTTGTGAAGTTGGGGGTACCGTTCACCATTATTGTGATGGCGGTTTGTGTGGTGATGATCCCGATGCTGTTTCCGTTTTGACAAGAGCCTGATGTCGCATCCGGCGCTTATTGCCTGATGCGACGCAGACTCCGGCTGCTTACAGCGGTGAATCCTGGCTAATCTCATCGAGCGAAAGATGGAAGCTGGGAACAAATACTTCCATGAAGTAGTCCATCTCCTGGCTGCGACGCGATTCAAGCGTCGCTTCCAGTCGCGTTTTTGCCAGCAAGAATTCATTATTTCCGGCCGCGAGTTCTTCCAGACATTTCAGATATGCACACAGTGCATCTGCCTGTTTCACCAGCGATTTTTCTTCATCGCTATATGCATGCTCGTCAATTAACGGCGCAAAGATATCCCGCAGCTCTTCCGGAACCATATCGACCAGTTTTTGCTGAGCGATTTTTTCAATAGCCTTGTACTCCTGAGCGATTTGCGAATTGAAGTATTTCACCGGAGTAGGGAGATCGCCGGTGAGCACTTCTGAGGCATCGTGGTACATCGCCAGTAAAGCGATACGTTCGGCGTTGACATTACCGCCAAATTTTCGATTTTTGATAGCTGCCAGCGCATGGGCGACCATCGCTACCTGCAAACTGTGTTCGGACACATTTTCCGTCAGCACGTTGCGCATTAGCGGCCAGCGGTTAATGAGTTTCAGGCGGGAGAGATGGGCAAAAAAATGGCTCTGTTTCATAGTGACCTTACGTATGATGACATCATCAGGTCATTGTGGCGGGATAACGCTGCCGGATGCAATCTCCGGCAGTGAAATTAAGATTACAGCTGATGATAACCAGAAAGGAAACGCGCGAACTTGCTCAAAGACAGCTCGATATCATCGACACGCGGTAGCGTGACAATGCGGAAGTGATCCGGCCACGGCCAGTTGAATGCCGTCCCTTGCACCAACAGAACTTTTTCCTGCAACAGGAAATCCAGCACCATTTTCTGATCGTCGTGAATGTTAAAGCGTTTGGCGTCGATTTTCGGGAACATATACAGCGCACCACGAGGTTTCACGCAGGAAACGCCCGGAATATCGTTGATCAGTTCCCACGCGCGGTTACGCTGCTCATAAAGACGACCGCCAGGGGTAATAAATTCACTGATGCTCTGATAACCACCCAGCGCGGTCTGAATGGCGTGTTGCGCAGGAACGTTAGCACACAGGCGCATTGAAGCCAGCATTTCCAGACCTTCGATGTAGCCTTTGGCGTGTTTTTTCGGCCCGTTCAACACCATCCACCCCTGACGGAAGCCTGCAACGCGGTACGTTTTCGACAGTCCGTTAAAGGTAATGGTCAGCAGGTCAGGTGCCAGCGGCGCAATTGAGTGATGCTCAGCGTCGTCGTAAAGAATTTTGTCATAAATTTCATCGGCGAAGATAATGAGATTATGCTGACGTGCAATCTCCACAATCTCCATTAAAAGCTCTTTGGAATATACCGCGCCGGTTGGGTTATTTGGGTTGATAATAACGATCCCACGCGTACGAGGCGTAATTTTAGCGCGAATATCATCGAGGTCTGGGAACCAGTCAGAGGATTCATCGCAAAGATAATGCACCGCTTTACCGCTGGAAAGCGAAACCGCCGCGGTCCATAGTGGGTAATCTGGTGCAGGAACCAACATTTCGTCCCCGCTGTTCAGCAATGCCTGCATTGCCTGAACGATAAGCTCCGATACACCATTGCCGATGTAAATATCTTCCACGGTAACATCACGCATGCCACGAGCCTGGTAGTGCTGCATGATGGCTTTACGCGCGGAGTAAAGACCTTTGGAATCGCAATACCCTTGAGCGGTAGGCAGGTTGCGTATCACGTCAACGAGGATTTCATCTGGCGCGTCAAAACCGAACGGGGCTGGGTTGCCGATGTTCAGTTTCAGTACCTTGTTACCTTCTTCTTCCAGGCGTTTTGCTTCTTTCAGCACCGGACCACGGATGTCATAACAGACATTCTCTAATTTGCTGGATTTTTCAATGGGGGACATGAATCTTGACCTTTTTTGCTGTTATCGCCACTCCCTGCCGTGGAAGTCAGCTTAGAACAATGTACTCCCCCAGGACGGTGTTTTGAAGGTCTGCAGAATAAGATTTTGCCAGAGGGGAAGGCTCGATTGTGCTGTTAATAACTTAATAATGACAAAATAATGAGGTGTATATGCTTTACATGCAATGTTATATAGTGAATTGTTCTGATTCTTAATTGTAAGTCTGGTTTTTTTATCTGTAAGATAATTGTGTGAAAATGCCTCATTTAAGAATTCACTAATGAAACGCGATGATGATATTTCCGCATTACGGAGAGTTTAACAGCGTGATGATTTCCGAGGTGTCGTAATGGGGGCAAGGTGTGAAACTATTGTTAAGCGGAATTAATGAATGAGGATGATGCTAATTAATTATTATTTAATATTCAAAAAGGTTTTGATGTGCTTATTAATAATAGAAGATTACTTTGCCTAACATAACATAACTTTGCATCAGATAATTCGCAATGACCCTTATAAATAAAAGGTTTTTGGGGTAAAATGCTCGCATAAATGACGGATCCCTGCTCTTGATGCCGCCTCACCATTGCTGTTTGTACGTGTTCGCGTATGACCAGCGATGCTGCACGAGAGTGGAACAAGGACTCACATTTACATTTATACAAACACGCGCATGTCATAAATAGAAAAGAGTGAGTAACTTAATAGATATGCGATCCCTGAAGATATATTCTGTGATCTACTTCAGGCATTATAACGGAACAATGTGAGTCGCTTTTTTAGTGCAACTCATATGCATTTTTACTTTCGTCCGGGTTCCGGATGAAACTGCCAGGGAGGCACATTACAAATGGAATTGCTTGTTTGTGTGTGCACAGCATTAACCAGCTCAGTATGAGCCGCCAGTAAGTGATAATATATGATAACTGCAAATCGTCCGATAATTAACCTCGACCTCGATCTGCTGAGAACATTTGTTGCTGTTGCCGATCTGAACACTTTTGCTGCCGCAGCTGCCGCTGTGTGTCGTACTCAGTCCGCCGTAAGTCAGCAAATGCAGCGTCTGGAACAACTCGTTGGGAAAGAACTGTTCGCTCGTCACGGTCGCAACAAACTGTTAACTGAACATGGCATTCAACTTCTTGGTTACGCCAGGAAAATCCTGCGTTTTAATGATGAGGCCTGCTCATCATTAATGTTCAGTAATCTTCAGGGCGTGTTAACTATCGGTGCTTCAGATGAATCTGCCGATACGATCTTACCTTTCCTGTTAAATCGCGTGAGTTCGGTTTATCCGAAATTAGCGCTGGATGTCCGCGTTAAACGTAATGCCTATATGGCAGAAATGCTGGAATCCCAGGAAGTGGATTTGATGGTAACCACCCATCGTCCTTCAGCGTTTAAGGCATTGAACCTGCGAACCTCGCCAACACACTGGTACTGCGCAGCGGAATACGTATTGCAAAAAGGCGAGCCGATCCCTCTTGTATTGCTGGATGATCCAAGTCCGTTTCGCGATATGGTGCTGGCGACGCTTAATAAAGCAGATATTCCATGGCGACTGGCTTATGTCGCCTCGACGCTTCCGGCCGTTCGTGCGGCAGTGAAAGCCGGTCTTGGCGTGACGGCAAGGCCGGTTGAGATGATGAGCCCGGACCTGCGTGTGCTGAGTGGAGTAGATGGCTTACCGCCGCTACCTGATACCGAATATTTGCTGTGCTATGACCCGTCCAGTAATAATGAGCTGGCCCAGGTGATCTATCAGGCGATGGAGAGCTACCATAATCCGTGGCAATACAGCCCAATGTCTGCTCCGGAAGGGGATGATTCATTGTTGATTGAAAGGGATATCGAGTAATCGACGGACGATAGATAATTCCTGAGACAATAGTGTAAAAAACGAGCCGCTGGGGGTGTTTTAAACCCCAGCGGCTTTTTTTTAGTAAAAATCCTTCCTCGCATAGTACAGAACGTACAAAACTGTTCATTTTTCAATCACCAGAGATTCACGTCCCGAACGCACAAATAATCGCCTGAAAAAAATCACCTGCTACAATGATGTTAAAAAATACGTAAATTTGTTGCTGCGTTTTTGTTATGGAATGACAAAAGCGTGTCACAGATCAAGAAAATACTCTCTTTTGGGGGGAGGAATCGACACAAATTCCTGTCAAAATAGACCCGTATTTTTTCCATTGCTTCACAACGGACACGATTCAACAACATCTAATTATCCTGGAGTCGTCAAGGATCTGGGGTGAAAGGGCATTAAATGCTAATGGTGTTGATATTATGTAAACTAATGTGAAGAAACTTTTGTTAAAGTTGACAAAAGGTTATAGAAAGGAGTAAAAGACCACATCAATTAGCTGTATAAAAGAATTTCTACAGTGATTGTAAGGTTTTTTTTATTCCTCCCCATGAATCGATGTGGCGTCCATCTGCCGTGAAGAGCAGTGAATCTGGCGCTACTTTTGATGAGTAAGCAATGAGTATGTCAACATCCACTGAAGTCATCGCTCATCACTGGGCATTCGCTATCTTTCTTATCGTTGCCATTGGCCTGTGTTGCCTGATGCTGGTAGGCGGTTGGTTTTTAGGCGGTCGCGCACGCGCGAGGTCGAAAAACGTGCCGTTTGAATCCGGTATCGACTCGGTCGGCTCCGCCCGCTTACGCCTGTCCGCCAAGTTTTATCTGGTGGCCATGTTCTTCGTTATCTTCGACGTTGAAGCGCTGTATCTGTTCGCATGGTCAACCTCTATCCGCGAAAGCGGCTGGGTAGGCTTTGTGGAAGCTGCAATTTTTATTTTTGTGTTACTGGCAGGTCTGGTTTATCTGGTGCGTATTGGCGCGCTGGACTGGACGCCCGCGCGTTCACGCCGCGAGCGTATGAACCCGGAAACGAACAGTATCGCTAATCGTCAACGCTAACCGCGAGGCATTAAGATGGATTATACGCTCACCCGCATAGATCCCAACGGTGAGAACGACCGTTACCCCCTGCAAAAGCAGGAGATCGTAACCGACCCTCTGGAGCAAGAAGTTAACAAAAACGTGTTTATGGGCAAGCTCAATGACATGGTTAACTGGGGTCGTAAAAACTCAATTTGGCCGTATAACTTCGGTCTTTCCTGCTGTTACGTTGAGATGGTGACTTCGTTTACCGCGGTGCATGACGTGGCGCGTTTTGGCGCAGAAGTATTGCGTGCTTCGCCGCGTCAGGCTGACCTGATGGTGGTTGCAGGAACCTGCTTTACCAAAATGGCACCGGTTATTCAGCGTCTGTATGACCAGATGCTGGAACCAAAATGGGTTATCTCAATGGGTGCCTGTGCCAACTCTGGTGGTATGTACGATATTTATTCCGTTGTGCAGGGCGTCGATAAATTCATCCCGGTTGATGTGTATATCCCGGGCTGCCCGCCGCGTCCTGAAGCGTACATGCAGGCACTGATGCTGTTGCAGGAATCTATCGGCAAAGAACGTCGTCCGCTCTCCTGGGTGGTTGGCGATCAGGGCGTTTATCGCGCCAATATGCAATCAGAGCGCGAACGCAAGCGCGGTGAACGTATTGCCGTAACCAACCTGCGTACACCTGACGAGATTTAATTTGCGCCTGTCGGCAAAGGGATTTTTCTTCGCTTATTCCTAAATCTATTTCGCGAAGCTTACTGCGCCGACAGTCACCACGGACCATTTGCAATGGTGAACAATATGACCGACTTAACCGCGCAAGAACCCGCCTGGCAGACCCGCGATCATCTTGATGATCCGGTAATTGGCGAACTGCGCAACCGTTTTGGGCCGGATGCCTTTACTGTTCAGGCGACTCGCACCGGGGTTCCCGTTGTGTGGATCAAGCGTGAACAATTACTGGAAGTTGGCGATTTCTTAAAGAAACTGCCGAAACCTTACGTCATGCTGTTTGACTTACACGGCATGGACGAACGTCTGCGCACACACCGCGAAGGGTTACCTGCCGCGGATTTTTCCGTTTTCTACCATCTGATTTCTATCGATCGTAACCGCGACATCATGCTGAAGGTGGCGCTGGCAGAAAACGACCTGCACGTACCGACCTTCACCAAACTGTTCCCGAACGCTAACTGGTATGAGCGTGAAACCTGGGATCTGTTTGGCATTACTTTCGACGGTCACCCGAACCTGCGCCGCATCATGATGCCGCAAACCTGGAAAGGTCACCCGCTGCGTAAAGATTACCCGGCGCGCGCTACCGAATTCTCGCCGTTTGAGCTGACCAAAGCCAAACAGGATCTGGAGATGGAAGCCCTGACCTTCAAACCGGAAGAGTGGGGGATGAAGCGCGGCACCGAAAACGAGGACTTCATGTTCCTCAACCTCGGTCCGAACCACCCGTCGGCGCACGGGGCTTTCCGTATCGTTTTACAACTCGACGGCGAAGAGATTGTCGACTGCGTACCAGACATCGGCTACCACCACCGTGGTGCGGAGAAAATGGGCGAGCGCCAGTCCTGGCACAGCTACATTCCGTATACCGACCGTATTGAATACCTCGGCGGCTGCGTTAACGAAATGCCTTACGTGCTGGCGGTAGAGAAACTGGCCGGGATCACCGTGCCGGATCGCGTTAACGTCATTCGCGTTATGCTCTCCGAACTGTTCCGTATCAACAGCCACCTGCTGTACATCTCGACCTTTATTCAGGACGTCGGCGCAATGACGCCCGTGTTCTTCGCCTTTACCGATCGTCAGAAAATTTACGATCTGGTGGAAGCGATCACGGGTTTCCGTATGCACCCGGCGTGGTTCCGTATTGGCGGCGTAGCGCACGACCTGCCGCGCGGCTGGGATCGCCTGCTGCGTGAGTTCCTCGACTGGATGCCGAAACGTCTGGCGTCTTACGAGAAAGCGGCGCTGCAAAATACCATTCTGAAAGGTCGTTCCCAGGGCGTTGCCGCCTATGGCGCGAAAGAGGCGCTGGAGTGGGGCACCACTGGCGCGGGCCTGCGTGCTACCGGGATCGACTTCGACGTGCGTAAGGCGCGTCCTTATTCTGGCTATGAAAACTTCGACTTTGAAATCCCGGTTGGTGGTGGTGTTTCTGACTGCTACACCCGCGTAATGCTGAAAGTGGAAGAGCTGCGCCAGAGTCTGCGCATTCTTGAGCAGTGCCTCAACAACATGCCGGAAGGCCCGTTCAAAGCGGATCACCCGCTGACCACGCCGCCGCCGAAAGAGCGCACGCTGCAACATATCGAAACCCTGATCACCCACTTCCTGCAAGTGTCGTGGGGGCCGGTGATGCCTGCCAATGAATCTTTCCAGATGATTGAGGCGACCAAGGGGATCAACAGTTACTACCTGACCAGCGACGGTAGCACCATGAGTTATCGCACTCGTATCCGCACGCCGAGTTATGCGCATTTGCAGCAAATTCCGGCGGCGATCCGCGGCAGCCTGGTGTCTGACCTGATTGTTTATCTGGGCAGTATCGATTTTGTTATGTCAGATGTGGACCGCTAATTATGCACGAGAATCAACAACCACAAACCGAGGCTTTTGAGCTGAGTGCGGCAGAGCGTGAAGCGATTGAGCACGAGATGCACCACTACGAAGACCCGCGTGCGGCGTCCATTGAAGCGCTGAAAATCGTTCAGAAGCAGCGTGGCTGGGTGCCGGATGGTGCGATCCACGCGATCGCCGATGTGCTGGGTATTCCGGCAAGCGACGTCGAAGGTGTGGCAACGTTCTACAGTCAGATCTTCCGCCAGCCGGTTGGTCGCCATGTGATCCGTTATTGCGACAGCGTGGTCTGTCATATCAACGGTTACCAGGGTATTCAGGCGGCGCTCGAGAAAAAGCTAAACATCAAACCAGGGCAAACGACATTTGACGGTCGCTTTACGCTGCTGCCAACTTGCTGCCTGGGGAACTGTGATAAAGGGCCAAACATGATGATCGATGAGGATACTCACGCGCATCTGACCCCGGAAGCGATCCCTGAACTGCTGGAGCGGTATAAATGAAAAACATTATCCGTACTCCCGAAACGCATCCGCTGACCTGGCGTCTGCGCGATGACAAACAGCCAGTGTGGCTGGACGAATATCGCAGCAAAAACGGTTACGAAGGCGCGCGTAAGGCGCTGACCGGGCTGTCTCCGGACGAAATCGTTAATCAGGTAAAAGACGCTGGTCTGAAAGGGCGCGGTGGCGCGGGCTTTTCTACCGGCCTGAAATGGAGCCTGATGCCGAAAGACGAATCCATGAACATCCGTTACCTGCTGTGTAACGCCGATGAAATGGAGCCAGGCACCTATAAAGACCGCCTGCTGATGGAGCAACTGCCGCACCTGCTGGTGGAAGGTATGCTCATCTCCGCGTTTGCGCTGAAAGCTTACCGTGGCTACATCTTCCTGCGTGGCGAATATATCGAAGCGGCAGTAAATCTGCGCCGCGCCATTGCCGAAGCCACTGAAGCGGGCTTGCTTGGCAAAAACATTATGGGAACAGGTTTCGACTTCGAACTGTTCGTCCATACCGGGGCAGGGCGCTACATCTGCGGGGAAGAAACAGCGTTAATCAACTCCCTGGAAGGGCGTCGTGCTAACCCACGCTCGAAACCCCCCTTCCCGGCAACCTCCGGCGTATGGGGCAAACCGACCTGTGTCAACAACGTCGAAACCCTGTGTAACGTTCCGGCGATCCTCGCTAACGGCGTGGAGTGGTATCAGAACATCTCGAAAAGTAAAGATGCTGGCACCAAGCTGATGGGCTTCTCCGGTCGGGTGAAAAATCCGGGACTGTGGGAACTGCCGTTTGGTACTACCGCGCGCGAGATCCTCGAAGATTACGCCGGTGGTATGCGTGACGGTCTGAAATTCAAAGCCTGGCAGCCAGGCGGCGCGGGCACCGACTTCCTGACCGAAGCGCACCTTGACCTGCCGATGGAATTCGAAAGTATCGGTAAAGCGGGAAGCCGTCTGGGTACGGCGCTGGCGATGGCGGTTGACCATGAGATCAACATGGTGTCGCTGGTGCGTAACCTGGAAGAGTTTTTCGCCCGTGAGTCCTGCGGCTGGTGTACGCCGTGCCGCGACGGTCTGCCGTGGAGCGTGAAAATTCTGCGTGCGCTGGAGCGTGGTGAAGGTCAGCCGGGCGATATCGAAACACTTGAGCAACTGTGTCGATTCTTAGGCCCGGGTAAAACTTTCTGTGCCCACGCACCTGGTGCAGTGGAGCCGTTACAGAGCGCCATCAAATATTTCCGCGAAGAATTTGAGGCGGGAATCAAACAGCCGTTCAGCAATACCCATTTGATTAATGGGATTCAGCCGAACCTGCTGAAAGAGCGCTGGTAACCGAATTTCGATTAACGCTCGGTCCCTGACCGAGAAAACTGGAAGCATGCTAATGGCTACAATTCATGTAGACGGCAAAGAATACGAGGTCAACGGAGCGGACAACCTGCTGGAAGCTTGTCTGTCTCTGGGCCTTGATATTCCTTACTTTTGCTGGCATCCGGCGCTGGGAAGCGTCGGTGCTTGCCGCCAGTGTGCGGTGAAGCAATACCAAAACGCGGAAGACACGCGTGGTCGCCTGGTGATGTCCTGTATGACACCGGCTTCCGATGGCACCTTTATTTCCATTGACGACGAAGAAGCGAAACAGTTCCGTGAAAGTGTGGTCGAGTGGTTAATGACCAACCACCCGCACGACTGTCCGGTATGTGAAGAAGGCGGTAACTGCCATCTTCAGGATATGACCGTGATGACCGGACACAGCTTCCGTCGCTACCGTTTCACCAAACGTACCCACCGTAATCAGGATTTGGGGCCATTCATCTCTCACGAAATGAACCGCTGCATCGCCTGCTACCGCTGCGTGCGTTACTACAAAGATTACGCTGACGGTACGGATCTGGGCGTTTACGGTGCGCACGACAACGTCTACTTCGGTCGCCCGGAAGACGGCACGCTGGAAAGCGAATTTTCCGGTAACCTGGTCGAAATTTGCCCGACCGGCGTATTTACCGACAAAACGCACTCCGAGCGTTACAACCGTAAATGGGATATGCAGTTTGCGCCGAGCATCTGCCAGCAATGTTCCATCGGCTGTAACATCAGCCCCGGTGAACGTTACGGCGAACTGCGTCGTATCGAAAACCGTTACAACGGTACGGTAAACCACTACTTCCTCTGCGACCGTGGTCGTTTCGGTTACGGTTACGTCAACCTGAAAGATCGTCCGCGTCAACCAGTACAGCGTCGTGGCGATGATTTCATTACCCTCAACGCCGAACAGGCAATGCAGGGCGCGGCAGATATTCTGCGTCAGTCGAAGAAAGTGATCGGTATTGGTTCTCCGCGTGCCAGCGTGGAAAGCAACTTTGCGCTGCGTGAACTGGTGGGCGAAGAAAACTTCTACACCGGTATCGCTCACGGTGAGCAGGAACGTCTGCAACTGGCGCTGAAAGTGCTGCGTGAAGGCGGCATTTATACTCCGGCTCTGCGCGAAATCGAATCTTACGATGCGGTACTGGTGCTGGGCGAAGACGTTACCCAGACCGGCGCGCGCGTCGCGCTGGCAGTGCGTCAGGCTGTGAAAGGTAAAGCGCGCGAAATGGCGGCAGCACAGAAAGTGGCTGACTGGCAGATTGCGGCAATCCTCAACATCGGTCAACGTGCGAAGCATCCGCTGTTTGTTACCAACGTTGATGACACCCGTCTGGATGATATCGCGGCGTGGACTTACCGCGCACCGGTTGAAGATCAGGCGCGTTTAGGTTTTGCCATCGCCCATGCGCTGGATAACTCTGCGCCAGCGGTTGACGGTATCGAACCTGAGCTGCAAAGCAAAATCGACGTCATCGTGCAGGCACTGGCAGGTGCGAAGAAACCGTTGATTATCTCCGGGACGAACGCCGGTAGCATAGAGGTGATTCAGGCTGCGGCTAACGTCGCGAAAGCCCTGAAAGGTCGCGGCGCTGACGTTGGTATCACCATGATTGCCCGTTCCGTCAACAGCATGGGGCTGGGCATTATGGGTGGCGGTTCGCTTGAAGAAGCGTTGACCGAACTGGAAACCGGACGCGCCGACGCGGTGGTGGTGCTGGAAAACGATCTGCATCGTCACGCTTCCGCTACCCGCGTGAATGCTGCGCTGGCTAAAGCGCCGCTGGTGATGGTGGTTGATCATCAACGCACAGCGATTATGGAAAACGCCCATCTGGTACTTTCTGCTGCCAGCTTTGCTGAAAGCGACGGTACGGTGATCAACAACGAAGGCCGCGCCCAACGTTTCTTCCAGGTTTACGATCCTGCTTATTACGACAGCAAAACTGTCATGCTGGAAAGCTGGCGCTGGTTACACTCGCTGCACAGCACCCTGCTGAGCCGTGAAGTGGACTGGACGCAGCTCGACCATGTGATTGACGCTGTTGTGGCGAAAATCCCGGAACTGGCAGGTATCAAAGATGCTGCGCCGGATGCGACATTCCGTATTCGTGGGCAGAAACTGGCCCGTGAACCGCACCGTTACAGCGGTCGTACCGCCATGCGCGCCAATATCAGCGTTCATGAGCCGCGTCAGCCGCAGGATATTGACACCATGTTCACCTTCTCGATGGAAGGTAACAACCAGCCGACTGCGCACCGTTCGCAAGTGCCGTTTGCCTGGGCGCCGGGCTGGAACTCCCCGCAGGCGTGGAACAAATTCCAGGACGAAGTGGGCGGCAAACTGCGCTTTGGCGATCCGGGCGTGCGTCTGTTTGAAACCAGCGAAAATGGTCTGGATTACTTCACCAGCGTACCGGCACGCTTCCAGCCGCAGGACGGGAAATGGCGTATCGCGCCGTATTACCACCTGTTTGGCAGCGATGAATTGTCACAGCGTGCTCCGGTCTTCCAGAGCCGTATGCCGCAGCCGTACATCAAACTCAACCCAGCGGATGCCGCGAAGTTAGGTGTGAACGCAGGTACACACGTCTCCTTTAGTTACGATGGCAACACGGTCACGCTGCCGGTTGAAATCGCTGAAGGGCTGACGGCAGGGCAGGTGGGCTTGCCGATGGGTATGTCCGGTATTGCTCCGGTGCTGGCTGGCGCGCATCTTGAGGATCTCAAGGAGGCACAACAATGAGTTGGATATCACCGGAACTGATTGAGATCCTGCTGACCATCCTCAAAGCGGTGGTGATCCTGCTGGTGGTTGTCACCTGCGGGGCATTCATGAGCTTTGGCGAACGTCGCCTGCTGGGTCTGTTCCAGAACCGTTACGGACCTAACCGTGTTGGCTGGGGCGGTTCGCTCCAGCTGGTTGCGGACATGATCAAAATGTTCTTTAAAGAAGACTGGATCCCGAAATTCTCGGATCGCGTCATCTTTACCCTGGCACCGATGATTGCCTTTACCTCGCTGCTGCTGGCCTTTGCGATTGTGCCAGTCAGTCCGGGTTGGGTGGTTGCCGACCTGAACATCGGGATTTTGTTCTTCCTGATGATGGCAGGTCTGGCGGTTTACGCGGTGCTGTTTGCGGGCTGGTCAAGTAACAACAAATACTCGTTGCTGGGTGCGATGCGTGCTTCTGCGCAGACCCTGAGCTACGAAGTGTTCCTCGGGCTTTCCCTGATGGGCGTGGTGGCGCAGGCCGGTTCATTCAACATGACCGACATCGTCAACAGCCAGGCGCATGTGTGGAACGTTATCCCGCAATTCTTTGGTTTTATTACCTTTGCCATCGCGGGCGTGGCGGTATGTCACCGTCACCCGTTTGACCAGCCGGAAGCCGAGCAGGAACTGGCGGATGGTTACCACATTGAATATTCCGGTATGAAGTTCGGTCTGTTCTTCGTGGGTGAGTACATCGGGATTGTGACCATCTCTGCATTGATGGTGACGCTGTTCTTCGGTGGCTGGCAAGGCCCGTTGTTACCGCCATTCATCTGGTTCGCGCTGAAAACCGCGTTCTTTATGATGATGTTCATTTTGATTCGTGCGTCGTTACCGCGTCCGCGTTATGACCAGGTAATGTCCTTCGGCTGGAAAATCTGCCTGCCGCTGACGCTGATCAACTTGCTGGTAACGGCGGCTGTCATTCTCTGGCAGGCGCAATAAGGGGCAATAAGACCATGACCTTAAAAGAATTGTTAGTAGGTTTCGGCACCCAGGTTCGTAGTATCTGGATGATCGGCCTGCACGCGTTCGCCAAACGCGAAACGCGAATGTACCCGGAAGAGCCGGTCTATCTGCCGCCCCGTTATCGTGGTCGTATCGTTCTGACCCGCGACCCGGACGGCGAAGAGCGTTGCGTAGCCTGTAACCTCTGCGCGGTAGCCTGCCCGGTCGGCTGTATCTCGCTGCAAAAAGCAGAAACCAAAGACGGTCGCTGGTACCCGGAATTTTTCCGCATCAACTTCTCACGCTGCATTTTCTGTGGTCTGTGCGAAGAAGCCTGTCCGACCACGGCGATTCAGTTAACCCCGGATTTCGAAATGGGGGAATACAAGCGCCAGGATCTGGTTTACGAAAAAGAGGATCTGCTGATCTCCGGTCCGGGCAAATACCCGGAATATAACTTCTACCGGATGGCAGGTATGGCAATCGACGGCAAAGATAAGGGCGAAGCAGAGAACGAAGCCAAGCCTATCGACGTCAAGAGCCTGTTACCGTAAGGAGAGGGGCAATGGAGTTCGCTTTTTATATCTGTGGCCTGATAGCCATACTTGCGACCTTGCGAGTGATCACCCATACCAATCCGGTACACGCACTGCTGTACCTGATTATTTCGCTGCTGGCGATTTCCGGGGTGTTCTTCTCACTGGGCGCTTACTTCGCCGGTGCGCTGGAAATTATCGTCTACGCGGGTGCCATTATGGTGCTGTTCGTGTTCGTGGTGATGATGCTCAACCTGGGCGGTTCAGAAATCGAACAGGAACGCCAGTGGCTGAAACCGCAGGTGTGGATTGGTCCGGCAATTTTGTCGGCCATCATGCTGGTGGTGATTGTTTACGCCATCCTTGGTGTTAATGATCAGGGTATCGACGGTACGCCAATCAGTGCTAAAGCAGTGGGTATTACGCTGTTCGGGCCTTACGTACTGGCGGTGGAACTGGCTTCTATGCTGCTGCTCGCGGGTCTGGTTGTGGCCTTCCACGTCGGTCGTGAAGAGCGTGCGGGTGAAGTGCTGAGCAATCGTAAAGACGACAGCGCGAAAAGAAAAACGGAGGAGCACGCATGATCCCCTTACAACATGGACTGATCCTCGCGGCAATCTTATTCGTTCTTGGCTTAACCGGTCTGGTTATCCGTCGCAATCTGCTGTTTATGCTGATTGGTCTGGAAATCATGATTAACGCCTCCGCGCTGGCCTTTGTGGTCGCCGGAAGCTACTGGGGTCAGACCGACGGTCAGGTGATGTACATTCTCGCCATCAGCCTCGCGGCGGCAGAAGCGAGTATCGGCCTTGCGCTGCTGCTGCAACTTCACCGTCGTCGCCAGAACCTGAACATCGATTCAGTAAGTGAGATGCGCGGATGAACATGCTTGCCTTAACCATTATTTTGCCATTGATTGGCTTCGTCCTGCTGGCGTTCTCCCGTGGGCGCTGGTCTGAAAACGTTTCGGCGATCGTCGGCGTTGGCTCTGTGGGCCTGGCGGCGCTGGTAACCGCCTTTATCGGCGTTGATTTCTTCGCTAACGGCGAGCAGGCATACAGCCAGCCGCTGTGGACGTGGATGTCGGTAGGCGACTTTAACATCGGTTTTAACCTGGTGCTGGACGGCCTGTCGCTGACCATGCTCTCGGTGGTCACTGGTGTGGGTTTCCTTATTCACATGTACGCCTCCTGGTACATGCGCGGTGAAGAGGGCTACTCTCGCTTCTTCGCCTACACCAACCTGTTCATCGCCAGCATGGTAGTTCTGGTTCTCGCCGATAACCTGCTGCTGATGTACCTCGGCTGGGAAGGCGTGGGCCTGTGCTCCTATCTGCTGATCGGTTTCTATTACACCGATCCGAAGAATGGCGCAGCGGCAATGAAAGCGTTCGTCGTGACCCGTGTGGGTGACGTTTTCCTCGCTTTCGCACTGTTCATTCTTTACAACGAACTGGGCACCCTGAACTTCCGCGAAATGGTGGAACTGGCACCAGCGCACTTTGCTGACGGCAATAACATGCTGATGTGGGCGACGCTGATGCTGCTGGGCGGTGCGGTCGGTAAATCTGCGCAGTTGCCGTTGCAGACATGGCTTGCTGACGCGATGGCGGGCCCGACGCCTGTCTCCGCGCTGATCCACGCCGCAACGATGGTAACCGCGGGTGTCTACCTGATCGCCCGTACCCACGGCCTGTTCCTGATGACGCCGGAAGTTCTGCATCTGGTGGGTATTGTCGGGGCGGTTACGCTGCTGCTGGCCGGTTTTGCCGCGCTGGTACAGACCGACATCAAACGTGTTCTCGCTTACTCTACCATGAGCCAGATTGGCTACATGTTCCTCGCGCTTGGCGTGCAGGCATGGGATGCGGCGATTTTCCACTTGATGACTCACGCGTTCTTTAAAGCGCTGCTGTTCCTGGCATCCGGTTCCGTCATTCTGGCCTGCCATCACGAACAGAACATCTTCAAGATGGGCGGTCTGCGTAAATCTATTCCGCTGGTTTATCTCTGCTTCCTGGTGGGCGGCGCAGCACTGTCGGCACTGCCGCTGGTCACTGCGGGCTTCTTCAGTAAGGATGAGATCCTCGCGGGTGCGATGGCGAATGGTCATATCAATCTGATGGTGGCAGGTCTGGTCGGTGCGTTTATGACCTCGCTCTACACCTTCCGTATGATTTTCATCGTCTTCCACGGAAAAGAACAAATTCACGCTCACGCCGTGAAAGGGGTAACTCACAGCCTGCCGCTGATTGTGCTGCTGATCCTTTCCACCTTCGTTGGCGCACTGATTGTACCGCCGCTGCAGGGCGTGCTTCCGCAAACGACGGAACTGGCGCACGGCAGCATGTTGACCCTGGAAATTACCTCTGGCGTGGTCGCGGTGGTCGGCATTCTGCTGGCAGCCTGGCTGTGGCTGGGTAAACGTACTCTGGTGACCTCCATCGCCAACAGTGCGCCGGGCCGCCTGCTGAGTACCTGGTGGTACAACGCCTGGGGCTTTGACTGGCTGTACGACAAAGTGTTCGTCAAGCCGTTCCTGGGTATTGCCTGGTTGCTGAAACGCGATCCGCTGAACTCAATGATGAACATCCCGGCGGTTCTTTCCCGCTTTGCAGGTAAAGGTCTGCTGTTAAGCGAGAACGGTTATCTGCGCTGGTATGTGGCATCCATGAGCATCGGTGCGGTCGTGGTGCTGGCACTGTTGATGGTACTGCGTTGAGTTAAGGATTGTGGGATTGCCCCTGGGCATATAAGAACGTAGGTCGGATAAGCTGCCTTCGCGGCGCATCCGACACTACCCCCAGTCCGAAGAGAATTTTCTGTCGTGAGAATTCGTTGAAAATCCGGTCCTGACGGGACTTTTACAAGGAATAAAGATCGCCATGTTACTACCCTGGCTAATATTAATTCCCTTTATTGGCGGCTTCCTGTGCTGGCAGACCGAACGCTTTGGCGTCAAGGTGCCGCGCTGGATCGCGCTGATCACCATGGGATTGACGCTGGCGCTGTCGCTGCAACTGTGGTTGCAGGGCGGTTATTCACTGACGCAATCCGCCGGAATTCCGCAGTGGCAGTCTGAATTCGACATGCCGTGGATCCCGCGTTTTGGTATCTCTATTCATCTCGCCATTGACGGTCTGTCGCTGCTGATGGTCGTGCTGACCGGTCTGCTCGGTGTGCTGGCGGTACTCTGTTCGTGGAAAGAGATCGAAAAATATCAGGGCTTCTTCCACCTCAACCTGATGTGGATCCTGGGCGGCGTTATCGGCGTGTTCCTTGCCATCGACATGTTCCTGTTCTTCTTCTTCTGGGAAATGATGCTGGTGCCGATGTACTTCCTGATCGCACTGTGGGGGCATAAAGCCTCTGACGGTAAAACGCGTATCACGGCGGCAACCAAGTTCTTCATTTACACCCAGGCGAGTGGCCTGGTGATGTTGATTGCCATCCTGGCGCTGGTTTTTGTTCACTACAATGCGACCGGCGTCTGGACCTTCAACTATGAAGAGCTGCTGAATACGCCAATGTCCAGTGGTGTGGAATACCTGTTAATGCTGGGCTTCTTCATCGCCTTCGCAGTCAAAATGCCGGTGGTTCCGCTGCATGGCTGGCTGCCGGATGCGCACTCCCAGGCTCCGACCGCCGGTTCCGTTGACCTCGCGGGGATCTTGCTGAAAACTGCCGCTTACGGTTTGCTGCGTTTCTCCCTGCCGCTGTTCCCGAACGCGTCGGCAGAGTTCGCGCCAATTGCTATGTGGCTGGGTGTTATCGGCATCTTCTACGGTGCGTGGATGGCCTTCGCCCAGACCGATATCAAACGTCTGATCGCCTACACCTCGGTTTCCCACATGGGCTTCGTGCTGATTGCTATCTACACCGGCAGCCAGTTGGCCTACCAGGGCGCGGTAATCCAGATGATTGCGCACGGTTTGTCGGCGGCGGGTCTGTTTATTCTTTGTGGTCAGCTTTATGAACGTATCCATACCCGCGACATGCGCATGATGGGCGGTCTGTGGAGCAAGATGAAATGGCTGCCAGCACTGTCGCTGTTCTTTGCGGTGGCAACGCTTGGGATGCCTGGCACCGGTAACTTCGTCGGCGAATTTATGATTCTGTTCGGCAGCTTCCAGGTTGTCCCGGTGATTACCGTTATCTCTACCTTTGGGCTGGTCTTTGCATCTGTTTATTCGCTGGCGATGTTACATCGCGCTTACTTCGGTAAAGCGAAAAGCCAGATTGCCAGCCAGGAACTGCCAGGGATGTCGCTGCGTGAGCTGTTTATGATCCTGTTGCTGGTGGTGCTGCTGGTACTGCTGGGCTTCTATCCGCAGCCGATTCTGGATACCTCGCACTCCGCGATTGGCAATATCCAGCAGTGGTTTGTTAATTCCGTTACTACTACAAGGCCGTAAATCGCCATGACAATAACTCCACAAAACCTGATCGCACTGCTACCGTTGCTGATCGTCGGCTTGACGGTGGTGGTTGTGATGCTCTCCATTGCGTGGCGACGCAATCATTTCCTCAACGCTACGCTCTCGGTTATTGGGCTTAACGCGGCGCTGGTTTCGCTCTGGTTTGTTGGCCAGGCGGGCGCTATGGACGTTACGCCGCTGATGCGCGTTGATGGTTTCGCCATGCTTTACACCGGGCTGGTATTGTTGGCGAGCCTCGCCACCTGTACTTTCGCCTACCCGTGGCTTGAAGGCTATAACGACAACAAGGATGAGTTCTACCTGTTGGTGTTAATTGCCGCGCTGGGCGGGATCCTGCTGGCGAATGCCAACCATCTGGCGTCTCTGTTCCTCGGTATCGAACTGATCTCTTTGCCGCTGTTTGGCCTGGTCGGTTACGCTTTCCGCCAGAAACGTTCACTGGAAGCCAGTATCAAATACACCATCCTTTCTGCCGCAGCGTCTTCTTTCCTGCTGTTTGGTATGGCGCTGGTGTATGCGCAGTCTGGCGACCTGTCGTTTGTCGCGTTGGGTAAAAACCTTGGCGACGGTATGCTCAACGAGCCGCTGTTGCTGGCAGGTTTCGGCCTGATGATTGTTGGCCTCGGCTTCAAACTCTCTCTGGTGCCGTTCCACCTGTGGACGCCAGACGTATACCAGGGCGCGCCTGCGCCGGTTTCCACTTTCCTGGCGACGGCGAGCAAAATCGCTATCTTCGGTGTGGTGATGCGTCTGTTCCTCTACGCACCGGTGGGTGACAGCGAAGCGATTCGCGTGGTGCTGGCGATTATCGCCTTTGCCTCCATCATCTTCGGTAACCTGATGGCGCTGAGCCAGACCAATATCAAACGTCTGCTCGGTTACTCATCTATCTCTCACCTCGGCTATCTGCTGGTAGCGCTGATTGCGCTGCAAACCGGCGAGATGTCGATGGAAGCGGTAGGGGTTTATCTGGCCGGTTATCTGTTCAGCAGCCTCGGCGCGTTCGGCGTGGTCAGCCTGATGTCCAGCCCGTATCGTGGCCCGGATGCTGATTCCCTGTTCTCTTACCGCGGTCTGTTCTGGCATCGTCCGATCCTCGCGGCAGTGATGACGGTGATGATGCTGTCTCTGGCCGGTATCCCGATGACGCTGGGCTTTATCGGTAAGTTCTACGTGCTGGCGGTCGGTGTCCAGGCACACTTGTGGTGGCTGGTGGGTGCCGTGGTTGTCGGTTCGGCAATCGGCCTCTACTACTACCTGCGCGTGGCGGTGAGCCTGTACCTGCACGCACCGGAACAACCGGGTCGCGATGCACCGTCAAACTGGCAGTACAGCGCGGGCGGTATCGTGGTGCTGATTTCTGCACTGTTGGTACTGGTGCTGGGTGTATGGCCACAACCGCTGATTAGTATTGTGCGGTTAGCAATGCCGCTGATGTAATCTGTTAGTTTGTAAGTCAGAAAGCCGCCGACATGTTCGGCGGTTTTTTTTGGCGCTCTGACACCATCACCCAACAATAACCGTCAGCGCATGATTCCCTTGTCGCAGCATACGTCGATACGCGCTAATCAGCTTTTCCATATCAAGCATGATCGAGGCAAAGAGTTGCCCCTCTAACTCTTCTGAAAAGGTCACTCCCGGATAAATCTCCATTTCATTGAGTCGCTTAATGGAAAACTGTTTACGCAGCTCACTTCGATCCAGTGATTCCAGTCGGTCGATTGTCGCGGCTAATTCCTGATTCCAGGTCAATCCCAGGAAGCCATCTATGCCATCTTCGAGGCTGTGTTCACCAAGCACGGCACGACTCAGCGGATCATTCTTCGCGGGATCAAAAGCAGAGGTGCCTGTCAGCCCAAAGTGTAAAAAATCCCAGCGTTTATCAATATCCAGTCGGCGTAATCCTGAAAGCGTGTCATGTATATTATCCATCAAAGGTTTTTCAGTAGACTCAAGCAGTTGGTTAATCTTTTCTGAGTCAATTTCTGCAAAATAACCAATCATTCCCATTTATTTTTCCTCCATTGAATTTTATGTTTCGCATCTTAAAACAGACGAGGGAAAATAAAATGTACATGTCGCTGTTTCTGGACCCGCCTCGAGAAATTTTTATTATTTACTGTTGTGTAACAAGGTTATAACACCATCTGAGCCATTTTCTGATAATTCAATCTGTCTGCTGTATCACCGGGCAAGTGGTATTGTTTATTACGATAAAAAGCGGTGTCAGTAATCATTACGGCGGGAATATCGTGTTGCCAATAATTCAGGTGGTCAGAGAAATCAATACCGGGAATAAACCATGGGGCATTCATAGAATAAACAGATAAATCCCGGGATGATAACAATGCCGTTTTTACCTGACGAACGGCGTTGATATCCTGTATTCTGCCGACCAGGCAATAAAGTCCCCCCGATCGGGATAAAGCCAGGACATTGCGGGTAAGGGTAATCCTGGCTACCAGGCGCAGAGTCGTAATAGCCAATCGGGGACGCCCTGCGCGGTAACTCTGGCACCGCTACTGACAAAGAACTCTTTTATATACTCTACGGACCTATTCAGATTATCAATATTGTCGGCATTACGTGGATGCACAGTTTGTGTAAGATAACGAACTGTTTTTTCTAATTGCTCAGGACTGACGTGTCGGGGCGTTGGCGATAATGCAGTGACCCAGGGTTGGTAAAAATAATCAGAGGGAGTGAAATCAGAAATAATATAACAAAAGGATTTTTTTTCATATATAAATTATCAATAAAAGACGTTATTTTATCATTATTTATAATGAGTTATGAGTGTTTGTTTTATTACGGTTGTTAGATCTATACAAAAAGTATCTTTTACAGTGGCTTCGCTATTTTAAAAAGGAATTCATATAAGGAAAAATATAATTATGTTATTTATTGGCAGATTGAGTTGACAGGGGGCAGAACTCTGAGGGTAAGAAAAGTCAGCAACAACAATCCACTACATCAACAGACCAGCAATCGCGTGCCGAGATACGCTGGAAATACCCGAAGATTGAACTGGCGGATGGTGTGACTGACATCAGTCAGTGATGACTGTTTAGCAAACTATGTTCGACCAGTCAGCATATTTGCTGACTGGTCGAATTGATTAACAATGATGTTAACTCACTCTTTTGCCGGATGCTCTATTTTTGGGTTGTGAGTGTTTTATTTCTAATTGTGTATAAGAAGCATTGATTCGTGCATCGCCATATTTATCTAAATAACAATTTCTGTTTACCAGTCGATGTTGAAAATCAATTTCGTACTGCTCTTCTGCTGAATATTTTTTAAATCTGTCAGCATAGTTTTTTAATAACGTATAGGGGGCGCTGTCAGAATTGCTTTCCCTTTGTTCAATCACTTCCTGGGCTGCCATGCACACAAACGCACCGCAACTTTGGCTTAAGTATTGCTGAAGATCGGCATGTAAAAATATTATCTCTGGTTCATTTAAATGAACTTTTATATTATTATTCGACATTTCTCCCATGAGTTCAGAATTAAAACTATTAATGACACGCGTAAGTGAATTTTCTTTATCATGGCCTAGTGCACGCAATGAGTTGAATATGACGCATTTTATTTGTAGTTTATTATTTTTTTTATTTACTATTTTCTGTAGCGAAACTAATATCCAGTGTCCGCCAGTATTTATGGGGAATAACTGGACTTCATTCGGCCATGATGGATCGCTCTTAATATTTTCATTGAGAGCGTCTTCCAGGTGAGTTCTGGTGGAGTAGGGGACGTAGAGACCAGTAGGATAATTGACTTGAGTATTTTTTGCATTAGCGGCGATCTTCTGAAGATAGCAAGCTATTTCATCTGTGGTTAATTGACGATTTTTATCCCAGAAGTTTGTATCATCACTCAGTTCATTATTCTCATCATTTAAAAGCACCTTTGAAAGCGACTGTTTTTCAGATATAAGAGGAATTTCATCACCGATAATTGTCATTAATTTCGAAGGGGAGAATAGCTTTTTGAACAGGAGAACATCTGAAGTATCCGGACCAGTTGGTTTAAGGTGGGAGTTGGTTGCGGTATGTGCCAAATTATATAATTTTAAACAGGCATTTTTAATAAGTCGGATAATCGATAGGGTCTCATTTGTTGGGTTTCTAACAATATGGTAAAGAATATCTTCAGCTTTTTTTCCAAATTCATCATAACCTAACGCAATATTATGCAGTAACTCAATACTTTCTTCATCTCCGGATAACGCTGTTTTTTTTAAAGACTGCAGTAATTCCTCGGTCACAGTAAATTTTTCTGCAAATGTCTGACTGAGTTGGGTTTGAGATAATTGACAATAATTGCTGACAACTGTAACCATCATGGGCTCCTTTTAGTTGCAAAGGTTGTGCTGAATGAAGATAAAAAGAGGCAACTTATTGCTCTGAATATAGTGCGTAAGGAGATGAATAAATATCAAAAATCGCTCAATATGCCCGTGTGGGTGGATATATGTAGCGCGGGTTGCGATAACAGGGCAAGTTTCGCCCTGTTTTTAATAATAAGCAGAGTTAAACGTTAAACACGGTGAAATCATTCGCTAGTTCAGTCGCCGGGAAAATTGACCTGCATTCACGTAACAGGTGCTGACAACCTTTGTCATCATAGCGCGAGCTGACGTGGGTAATGATTAGCTTACCGACTCCAGCCTCACGGGCTAGTGTCGCAGCCTGGCGTGTAGAGCTATGGCCGCGACTATTGGCTTTGGCTTCCATGGTTATATCCAGCGTCGCTTCGTGCACCATGACATCGACACCTTTAGCCAGGTCAAGTGCGGCATCGCAGGGGCCGGTATCGCCGAAAATAGCGAGCGCTTTACCTGGCACTGGAGCAGCTAAGTAATCTGCGCCGTTAATCTGCCTTCCATCTTCCAGCGTGATTGTTTTGCCCGCTTTTAATTCCTGAAACAGTGGACCAGGCGGCACGCCAGCAGCTTTTAATGCCTGGGCATTTAATGCACCCGGTTTATCATGTTCTTCAATACGATAGCCATAACATTCCAGTGGGTGTTCCAGCGGATAAGCGGTTACTTTGCGCAGGCCATCATCGAGAATTTCGCCAGCGCCAATTTCGACAATTTCCAGCGGATAATCGGTCCATGAGCCGCTAATCCGCAGCGCGGTTTCCACAAATTCACGGATACCTTGCGGACCATAAATCGTTAAGGGTTGGATAATGCCTGACATAGAACGACTGCACAGCAAGCCGGGTAAACCAAAAAGATGATCGCCATGAAGGTGACTGATAAAAATCTTGTCCAGTTTTCCAGGGTTAAAGGCTGTATGCAGTAGCTGATGCTGGGTGCCTTCACCGCAGTCAAACAACCAAAGACCGCTCTGGGTCGGATGTTGCAGGTTAAGCAATATTGCCGTGACATTGCGCGTGCGGGTTGGCACACCGGCCGAAGTACCTAAAAAAATTAATTCCATGAGTTCATCACGTTTCAAAAAATATTCCGGCTAGTATAAGGCATACATCTAAAAGGAGAGCATTATGATTGAATGGCAAGATCTGCATCACTCTAAATTATCGGTTTCCCAGCTTTATGCCTTATTACAACTGCGTTGCGCGGTGTTTGTTGTCGAGCAGAATTGCCCTTATCAGGATATCGATGGTGATGATTTGACGGGGGATAATCGCCATATTCTCGGTTGGAAAAATGATGAACTGGTGGCATATGCGAGGATTCTGAAAAGTGATGATGATCTTGAGCCGGTCGTTATAGGTCGGGTGATTGTCAGTGAAGCGTTGCGTGGCGAAAAAGTGGGGCAGCAGCTGATGAGTAAAACACTCGAAACATGTACGCATCACTGGCCTGATAAGCCTGTTTACCTCGGGGCGCAGGCGCATCTGCAAAACTTCTACCAGAGTTTCGGTTTTATCCCTGTGACGGAGGTCTATGAAGAAGATGGTATCCCACACATTGGGATGGCACGCGAGGTAATTCAGGCGTAATCAACAACCCTTGTCTATAGTTAGTGACAGGTTTTACGCAAATGGAGAACGAGAATGTCTAATCAGTTTGGTGATACACGTATCGATGACGACCTGACGCTGCTTAGTGAAACACTGGAAGAGGTGCTCCGCTCCTCTGGCGATCCCGCCGATCAGAAATATGTTGAGCTGAAAGCGCGTGCAGAAAAAGCGCTGGATGATGTGAAAAAACGGGTTAGCCAGGCTTCAGACAGTTATTACTATCGGGCGAAGCAGGCAGTTTATCGTGCTGATGACTACGTCCACGAAAAACCCTGGCAAGGAATTGGTGTGGGCGCGGCCGTTGGGCTGGTACTAGGACTGTTGCTGGCACGCCGTTAAAACCTCCCTACACCGGGGTACTGCATTTTTTTTGTAGTACCCCGTATAATGTGAGGCTTTTAACAGGGAGAGGTCCGCGTGCAATCACTTACTACGGCGCTGGAAAATCTACTGCGCCATTTGTCGCAAGAGATTCCGGCGACACCCGGCATTCGGGTTATCGATATTCCTTTCCCTCTCAAAGACGCTTTTGATGCCTTGAGCTGGCTGGCCAGTCAGCAAACGTACCCGCAATTCTACTGGCAACAACGTAATGGTGATGAAGAAGCTGCCGTCCTGGGCGCGATTACCCGTTTTACGTCGTTGGACCAGGCACAACGTTTTCTTCGCCAGCACCCGGAACACGCCGACTTACGCATTTGGGGGCTGAATGCTTTTGACCCGTCGCAGGGCAATTTACTTTTACCCCGCCTGGAATGGCGACGCTGTGGCGGTAAAGCCACGCTGCGGCTGACGCTATTCAGCGAAAGCTCCCTTCAGCACGATGCGATTCAGGCAAAAGAATTTATCGCCACACTGGTGAGTATCAAGCCCTTGCCTGGGTTACATTTAACCACCACGCGAGAACAACACTGGCCGGACAAAACGGGCTGGACGCAATTAATCGAACTGGCAACGAAAACCATCGCCGAAGGTGAGCTCGACAAAGTGGTGCTCGCTCGGGCAACTGACCTGTATTTCGCAAGTCCGGTCAACGCGGCGGCGATGATGGCTGCCAGTCGTCGACTGAATCTGAATTGCTACCATTTTTACATGGCCTTTGATGGCGAAAATGCTTTTCTTGGCTCTTCACCGGAACGGTTATGGCGGCGGCGTGACAAAGCGCTGCGTACTGAAGCGCTGGCGGGAACAGTAGCAAATAATCCTGATGATAAGCAGGCGCAGCAGTTAGGAGAGTGGCTGATGGCGGATGATAAAAACCAGCGCGAGAACATGCTGGTGGTGGAAGATATCTGCCAACGATTACAGGCCGATACCCAGACGCTGGATGTTTTACCGCCGCAGGTACTGCGTCTGCGTAAAGTGCAGCATCTTCGCCGCTGTATCTGGACTTCACTCAACAAAGCGGATGATGTGATCTGTTTACATCAGTTGCAGCCAACGGCAGCAGTTGCTGGCTTACCGCGCGATCTGGCGCGACAGTTTATCGCCCGTCACGAACCGTTCACCCGAGAATGGTACGCCGGTTCTGCGGGCTATCTCTCATTACAACAAAGCGAATTCTGCGTTTCCCTGCGCTCAGCAAAAATTAGCGGCAATGTCGTGCGATTATATGCTGGCGCGGGCATTGTCCGTGGTTCCGACCCCGAGCAAGAGTGGCAGGAAATCGACAACAAAGCGGCAGGGCTGCGTACTTTATTACAGATGGAATAGTAATGAGTCGCATCATTACCGATTCATATCAATAATCTATTTTTGTAGCTCCTTATACTTAGCCGCAATATTGATACCGGACAAACTCATGTCAGTAAGCGCATTTAACCGACGCTGGGCGGCGGTCATTCTGGAAGCATTAACGCGTCACGGCGTCAGACACATCTGTATCGCCCCTGGCTCGCGTTCTACACCGTTAACGTTAGCGGCGGCGGAGAATTCCACATTCATTCACCACACCCATTTCGATGAGCGTGGACTGGGACATCTGGCGCTGGGGCTGGCGAAAGTCAGCAAGCAGCCGGTGGCGGTGATTGTGACCTCCGGCACGGCGGTAGCAAATCTCTATCCGGCACTGATTGAAGCTGGGTTAACCGGAGAAAAACTGATCCTGTTAACCGCCGATCGCCCGCCGGAGCTAATTGACTGCGGCGCGAATCAGGCAATTCGCCAGCCGGGAATGTTCGCCTCTCACCCCACGCACAGTATTTCATTGCCGCGCCCGACCCGGGATATCCCCGCACGTTGGCTGGTTTCTACCATCGACCACGCTCTCGGTACGCTTCATGCGGGGGGAGTCCATATCAACTGCCCGTTTGCTGAACCGCTGTATGGCGAAATGGACGATACCGGGCTTAGCTGGCAACAGCGTCTGGGTGACTGGTGGCAGGACGACAAACCGTGGCTGCGTGAAGCGCCTCGTCTGGAAAGTGAAAAACAGCGCGACTGGTTCTTCTGGCGACAAAAGCGCGGCGTGGTGGTTGCCGGGCGCATGAGTGCGGAAGAGGGCAAAAAAGTTGCCCTGTGGGCGCAAACTCTTGGCTGGCCGCTGATTGGCGATGTGCTGTCACAAACCGGGCAGCCGCTGCCGTGTGCCGATCTTTGGTTAGGCAATGCCAAAGCGACCAGCGAGCTGCAGCAGGCGCAAATTGTGGTGCAACTGGGAAGCAGCCTGACGGGCAAACGGCTCCTGCAATGGCAGGCAAGCTGTGAACCAGAAGAGTACTGGATTGTTGATGACATTGAAGGGCGACTTGATCCGGCACACCATCGCGGACGTCGCTTAATTGCCAATATTGCCGACTGGCTGGAGCTGCATCCGGCAGAAAAACGCCAGCCCTGGTGCGTTGAAATCCCGCGCCTGGCGGAACAGGCAATGCAGGCGGTTATTGCCCGCCGTGATGCGTTTGGCGAAGCGCAACTGGCGCATCGCATCTGCGACTATCTGCCTGAACAGGGGCAATTGTTTGTTGGTAACAGCCTGGTGGTACGTCTGATTGATGCGCTTTCGCAACTTCCGGCAGGTTACCCGGTGTACAGCAACCGAGGGGCCAGCGGTATCGACGGACTGCTTTCGACCGCCGCAGGCGTTCAGCGGGCAAGCGGCAAACCGACGCTGGCGATTGTGGGCGATCTCTCCGCACTTTACGATCTCAACGCGCTGGCGTTATTGCGTCAGGTTTCTGCGCCGCTGGTATTAATTGTGGTGAACAACAACGGCGGGCAAATTTTCTCGCTGTTGCCAACGCCGCAAAGCGAGCGTGAGCGTTTCTATCTGATGCCGCAAAACGTCCATTTTGAGCACGCCGCCGCGATGTTCGAGCTGAAATATCATCGTCCGCAAAACTGGCAGGAACTTGAAACGGCATTTGCCGACGCCTGGCGCACGCCAACCACCACGGTGATTGAAATGGTGGTTAACGACACCGATGGTGCGCAAACGCTCCAGCAACTTCTGGCGCAGGTAAGCCATTTATGATCCTGCACGCGCAGGCAAAACACGGAAAACCAGGTTTACCCTGGCTGGTGTTTTTGCACGGTTTTTCCGGCGATTGCCACGAATGGCAAGAAGTGGGCGAGGCGTTTGCCGACTACTCACGGTTGTATGTTGATCTCCCAGGTCATGGTGGTTCGGCGGCGATTAGCGTCGATGGATTTGATGATGTCACCGACTTACTGCGTAAAACCTTGGTTAGTTACAACATACTTGACTTCTGGCTGGTGGGGTACTCGCTTGGCGGACGGGTGGCGATGATGGCGGCTTGCCAGGGGCTGGCGGGGCTTTGTGGAGTTATTGTCGAAGGCGGGCATCCGGGGCTGCAAAATGCTGAACAACGTGCGGAACGTCAGCGTTCCGATCGCCAATGGGCGCAGCGTTTTTGCACAGAACCGTTAACGGCGGTATTTGCCGACTGGTATCAACAGCCTGTTTTTGCCTCGCTCAATGACGATCAACGCCGGGAGCTGGTGGTGCTGCGCAGCAACAATAATGGCGCAACCCTTGCCGCCATGCTGGAGGCGACTTCTCTCGCCGTCCAGCCTGATTTACGTGCTAACCTTAGCGCCCGCACATTTGCGTTTTATTATTTATGTGGTGAACGTGACAGCAAATTCCGCGCCCTGGCGGCGGAACTGGCTGCCGACTGCCATGTCATTCCTCGCGCCGGACATAACGCGCATCGGGAAAATCCCGCTGGCGTAATCGCAAGTCTGGCGCAGATCTTGCGTTTCTGACTAAAGGACACAATATGATTTATCCTGATGAAGCAATGCTTTACGCACCGGTTGAATGGCACGACTGCTCCGAAGGCTTTGAGGACATTCGTTATGAAAAATCCACCGACGGTATCGCAAAAATCACCATTAATCGTCCGCAGGTGCGCAATGCCTTCCGTCCTCTGACGGTAAAAGAGATGATCCAGGCACTGGCAGATGCGCGTTATGACGACAACGTCGGCGTGATCATTCTGACTGGCGCAGGCGATAAAGCGTTCTGCTCCGGCGGTGACCAGAAAGTGCGTGGCGATTACGGCGGCTATAAAGATGATTCCGGCGTACATCACCTGAACGTGCTGGACTTCCAGCGTCAGATCCGTACCTGTCCGAAACCGGTTGTCGCGATGGTGGCTGGCTACTCCATCGGCGGCGGTCACGTTCTGCACATGATGTGCGACCTGACTATCGCGGCAGATAATGCCATCTTCGGTCAGACTGGCCCGAAAGTCGGTTCCTTCGACGGCGGCTGGGGCGCTTCCTACATGGCTCGTATCGTCGGGCAGAAAAAAGCGCGAGAAATCTGGTTCCTGTGCCGTCAGTACGACGCAAAACAGGCGCTGGATATGGGCCTTGTCAACACCGTGGTACCGCTGGCGGATCTGGAAAAAGAAACCGTCCGTTGGTGCCGCGAAATGCTGCAAAACAGCCCGATGGCGCTGCGCTGCCTGAAAGCTGCGCTGAACGCCGACTGTGACGGGCAGGCGGGGCTGCAAGAGCTGGCGGGCAACGCCACCATGCTGTTCTACATGACGGAAGAAGGTCAGGAAGGTCGCAACGCTTTCAACCAGAAACGTCAGCCTGATTTCAGCAAATTTAAACGGAATCCGTAATGCGTAGCGCGCAGGTATACCGCTGGCAGATCCCCATGGACGCGGGGGTGGTTCTGCGCGACAGGCGGTTAAAAACCCGCGACGGGCTGTACGTTTGCCTGCGTGAGGGCGAGCGCGAAGGGTGGGGGGAGATCTCCCCACTGCCGGGCTTCAGCCAGGAAACCTGGGAAGAGGCGCAAAGCGTGCTGCTTGCCTGGGTAAATAACTGGCTGGCAGGCGATTGCGAGCTACCGCAGATGCCTTCCGTTGCCTTTGGCGTAAGCTGTGCATTGGCGGAGCTGGCAGATACGCTCCCGCAGGCGGCCAATTACCGTGCGGCACCACTGTGTAATGGCGATCCTGACGATCTGATCCTCAAACTTGCTGATATGCCAGGCGAGAAAGTGGCGAAGGTCAAAGTGGGATTGTACGAAGCCGTGCGCGACGGCATGGTGGTTAATCTGTTGCTGGAGGCAATTCCGGATCTGCATTTGCGTCTTGACGCAAATCGCGCCTGGACACCGCTGAAAGGCCAGCAGTTTGCCAAATATGTTAACACGGATTATCGCCACCGCATCGCGTTTCTCGAAGAGCCGTGCAAAACCCGCGATGATTCGCGAGCGTTTGCCCGTGAAACCGGCATTGCCATTGCCTGGGATGAAAGCCTGCGCGAGCCGGATTTTGCCTTTGTGGCTGAAGAGGGCGTGCGCGCGGTAGTTATCAAACCCACGCTCACGGGCAGTCTGGAGAAAGTACGCGAGCAGGTACAGGCGGCGCACGCGCTGGGGCTGACGGCGGTGATCAGTTCTTCCATTGAATCGAGCTTAGGCTTAACGCAACTGGCGCGGATTGCCGCCTGGTTAACGCCGGACACCATTCCAGGGCTGGACACGCTGGATCTGATGCAGGCGCAGCAGGTACGTCGCTGGCCGGGTAGCACGCTGCCTGTCGTGGAAGTTGATGCACTGGAGCGGTTGTTATGATCTTCTCTGACTGGCCGTGGCGTCACTGGCGGCAAGTGCGGGGAGAAGCCATCGCCTTACGTCTTAATGACGAGCAACTTAACTGGCGCGAGCTTTGTGCTCGCGTCGATGAATTAGCCTCAGGCTTTGCGGCGCAGGGCGTTGTTGAGGGCAGCGGCGTGATGTTGCGGGCGTGGAATACGCCGCAAACGCTGCTCGCCTGGCTGGCGTTACTGCAATGCGGGGCGCGGGTGTTGCCCGTGAACCCTCAGCTGCCGCAACCGTTGCTTGAAGAATTGCTGCCCAATCTGACGCTGCAATTTGCGCTGGTGCCGGATGGGGAAAACACGTTTCCGGCGTTAACGTCGCTGCACATTCAGCGGGTTGAAGGCGCACATGCCGCTACGTGGCAGCCGACGCGTCTGTGCTCAATGACGTTGACCTCGGGTTCTACCGGGTTGCCGAAAGCCGCTGTCCATACTTATCAGGCCCATCTTGCCAGTGCCGAAGGGGTGTTATCGTTGATTCCGTTTGGCGATCACGATGACTGGTTGCTCTCTTTACCGCTGTTTCACGTCTCCGGTCAGGGAATTATGTGGCGCTGGTTATACGCTGGTGCGCGGATGACGGTGCGTGATAAACAGCCATTGGAGCAAATGCTGGCAGGCTGTACTCACGCTTCACTGGTGCCAACACAACTCTGGCGTTTGCTGGTTAACCGCAGTTCCGTTTCCCTGAAAGCGGTGTTACTTGGCGGCGCGGCTATCCCGGTCGAGTTGACGGAACAGGCGCGCGAGCAGGGGATTCGTTGCTTTTGCGGCTATGGTCTGACCGAGTTTGCCTCCACGGTGTGTGCGAAAGAAGCCGACGGCCTGGCAGACGTTGGTTCGCCGCTGCCGGGTCGGGAAGTGAAAATCGTTAATAATGAAGTGTGGCTGCGGGCTGCCAGTATGGCAGAAGGTTACTGGCGTAACGGGCAACTGGTTTCACTGGTTAATGACGAAGGCTGGTACGCTACGCGCGATCGCGGTGAGATGCATAATGGCAAGCTGACCATTGTCGGACGTTTAGACAATCTGTTCTTCAGTGGCGGTGAGGGTATTCAGCCGGAAGAAGTCGAGCGTGTTATTGCTGCACATCCTGCGGTTTTGCAGGTGTTTATCGTTCCCGTTGCCGACAAGGAGTTTGGTCATCGGCCGGTAGCGGTGGTGGAGTATGACCAGCAAACCGTTGATCTTGGCGAATGGGTGAAAGATAAGCTGGCTCGTTTTCAACAACCGGTGCGCTGGCTGACTTTACCGCCGGAGCTTAAAAACGGCGGTATTAAAATTTCACGTCAGGCGCTAAAAGAGTGGGTGCAACGTCAGCAATAATTAACCCTCCGTTTCACTTCTCATTTCTGCCATTCCATTGCCGTTGATAAAGAGTTTATCTGTTAATCTGTAAATTGATGTGAAAACTCTTAGCAAACAGGATAATGCAATGGAATGGCTGGTCAAAAAATCGTGCTGCAATAAACAAGATAACAGACATGTACTTATGCTCTGCGATGCTGGCGGCGCGATAAAAATGATCGCCGAAGTGAAGAGTGACTTCGCCGTGAAAGTGGGGGATTTACTCTCGCCTTTGCAGAATGCGCTTTATTGTATTAATCGTGAAAAGCTGCATACGGTGAAAGTCCTCTCGGCAAGCAGTTATAGCCCCGATGAGTGGGAACGGCAGTGTACAGCGGCAGGGAAAACTCAGTAACGTTGTTTTGTCGTGGGCAGGAAAATCAGCATCAACCCGCTCATAATACAGGCTACTCCCAGTAGTGCTTTCAGCGAAAAAGTCCCTTCCCAGCCGGGAAGTACCATTGAAGCAATCCATACCAGCACATAACTCATACTGAGCAAGGCATAGGCTTTGCTTAGCGCAAGTTTATGTAGCGTTTTATACCAACAAAAAACGGAAAGCAGATAACCCAGCAGCCCGAGTAACAGTATCCGGGCATCCAGGCCAAAAGCTAACAGAGCCGCGATAAAATCCCATAAGTGCGTCATCGGCGGCAGATGACTTGCCGCAAAACCCAGACTTAATTGCGCAACTGAGGCAATAATGACGCTGAATAATCCCCATATCAGGCCCATTACACCGTACTCCCGAGGATCACAATGCCACCAATAATGAACGCCACCCCACACCAGTGACGCGGCGATACCGGTTCGTGCCACAGTTTTACTGCAGCCAGCGTCACCCAGACAAAATTCAGACTTAACATCGGGTAGGCAATGCCTACCGGTACGTTCTGCAAGACCAGCAGCCAGAGCACCATGGCAAGACCAAGACAAGCCAGCGCCAGTCCCAGCCACAGCACGATATGTTTGCGCCGTTTGTTTATCGCCACAAAGCAGGTTGCCTGTTTCTGACACAACTGCCCGGCAACGCTAAGCAAGCTGGCAAAGACTAATGTTAGCCAGATCATTTGGGACGATACTGAATCAGCACCAGACGCTCCTGACGATCGATGGCATCTGCGGGCGGAATGGCGAGACTGTTGATATCTTCATCGCGGTCAACCGAAAGCACGAGAGTAATAATCCCCTCCTGACGATGTTGATTAAGCCAGTTTGCGAACTCATCACCGCTGACAAATCTCCCTTTCGCATCCGGATAATTAAGGCCGTATTTCAACTCACCTGTCTGGCGATACATGATGATGTCATCGCGTTCCAGGCTCCATGCCAGACCTGCGGCAACACCGACGCTATCAGTAAGAATATAGCGGCTTGGCTGAAGTGATTCTTGTGTCATCTCGACAAAAAATTGCGGATGTTTTCCTTCCATAACTCTGTCAGGAATTGAAAATCCTACCAGCAACGCCAGCCCCAGCGGGCAAAGCGCGGCAAAAGGCCAGGTCTTTTCGACGTTTGTTAAGGTGTACCAGCCGAAAAATGCCCATAGCGAAAAAATCGACCAGGCACAAAAGACTTTATAGCTCTCGAAGGTTTGCCACACCGGCGTGTTCATTGGTCCCCACGGGGAGACCACAAATGTGGCAATAATGCCAGTGACGCCAAAAGCGATGTTAATCCAGCCATTAATCCGCAGCGCCAGAGGATTATTTTTTGCTGCCAGCAAAGCGTAATGCGCCATCAGCATTGCCAGAGATGCAAAGCAGGAAAGAATATAGGTGGGCAATTTACCTTTAGCGACGGAGAAAAACAGCAGCGGCATTATCGTCCAGCTCAACAAATAGACGGTTGCGGAATGCTTGCGGTTTTTCCAGCCTGTGTACAGTGCACCGGGGAGTAATCCCAGCCACGGCAGGCTACCGGCAATGATGACCGGCACGTAGTACCAGAACGGAGCTCTATGTTGGGCATCATCCAGTGCAAAGCGTTGAATATGCTCAACCCAGAAAAAATAGTGCCAGAAGTCAGGCTCCCGCTGCGATATCGCCAGTCCCCAAGGGAGAACCGTCAGTACGCAACTGATAACCGCCAGCCAGCCGTAAATAAAGAGATCTTTCCAGCGTTTTTGCGTCGCTACCCATGGCAGCACGCTTAATACCGGCACGGCAAGGGCGAGAAAACCTTTGGTCATCACCCCCATGCCGCAGGTGATTCCCAGCAGTAAAAATCCTGCGCTTTTGCCTTTCCACGTCTGTGCCTGCATTGCCAGCCAGAAGCTGCACATTCCCGCCACCAGCCAGAATGCAATAAACGGATCGAGCACGGCATAAGTGCCGATGGCATAGACAATAAACAATGAGAGATAAATTACTGTGGCGAGTAGAGCCAGACGTTTATCGCGCCATAAGCGCAGAGTAAACCAGGTCACCAGCGCGGCAGTTAACAGGGTCGCAAAGATAACGCCTGCCCGCACACCAAAGTTATTCGCGCCAAATAGCCATTGCCCAATGCTGTTAATCCAGTATCCGGCAATGGGTTTTTCGAAATAACGTAGCCCTAACAGATGGGGCACAATCCAGTCGCCGGATGCCAGCATTTCTCGACTGATTTCCGCATAACGCGTTTCATCGGGTTGCCAGAGCAGACGCGTGCTGATCGGTAACAGGTAATAGCAGGCAATAAACGCGAAGAGGCCGATAAGGTAACGTACCGATTTCATCAGCGACTACCCGCAATTTGTTGGCAACCCAGCCAGCCTTCACGTCCGGCAATATTTCCGCGAACAACTTGTCCGAGCGGCAACGTCTCTGATAACAGTTCGCTTAAAGGGCAAAATGTCACGCCTTCCTGAGCTGCGCGTTTGAGGAGATCCACAAAATTATGCTGATAAGCGCAGCCTTCAACTTCTGCATGAATGGTATAAACCGGCGTGCCTTTATCTCGCAGGATGCGGTTGAGTAACCAACCGTTAAAATCTTCTGCTTTCACATCCCGACCAATCACTTCATCCCAGGTGGGTAAGGTCACCGGAATTTGCGCAGTGCCAGGGTTTCCTGATTCGAGCAATGGACGGAACGGCATGGCCCCACGACAATCGCTGTTGTAGCGCAAATGGAACGCTTCTTTTGCTTCGATCACCTTCTGGTCGGCACGCCAGCCCGCAGCGGCAGAACAGGTTACCGGTTGACCGATAATCTCTTCCAGAGTGCGAAGACCGCGTGCAATATCGTCGATCATTGTTTGCCGATCCCAGTTACCGCTACGGGCTTGCCAGGCATGGTGATCCCAGGCGTGCAGGCCGACTTCGTGATGTTTAGCCGCTTCACGAATGATATCGGCATTGGCATGACCAATCTCTTTACCTGGCCAGGCCGTACCTGCCAGTAAAATATCCCAGCCATAAAGCGATGCCGCATTTGAGCGCAGCATCTTCCACAAAAACTGTGGCTTCACCAGTCGCCAGAGATGGCGGCCCATATTGTCCGGGCCGACGCTGAAAAAAATGCTGGCCTGAATATTATGCTTACTCAAGATTTCCAGCAGACGCGGCACGCCTTCACGGGTGCCACGAAAGGTATCGACATCAATGCGTAAGCCTACTTTGGTCATGATGGTTTATCCGTAAGATCAACGGTGCGCAGGAAGAAATCCAGCGTTTCGTCGATGGTTTCCTGCATATCAATTTTCGGCTCCCAGTCCAGGCAGCGGTGGGCATTGCGGATGCTCGGTTTACGATGCTCTACGTCCTGATATCCTTTGCCGTAGTAGCTGCTACTTTCGACAACGCGAAAGCCCGCAAACGGTGGGAAATGATGGCGCAGCGGATGTTTTTCGAAGCTCGCCAGCAGCATCTCGCCCAGTTCCTCAATGCTCGCTTCGTTCTCAGGATTGCCAATGTTGATAATTTCACCGTCGCAGCGATTTCCCGCATTTTCGATAATGCGGTATAACGCCTCGATACCATCGCGAATATCAGTAAAGCAGCGTTTTTGTTTTCCGCCATCAATCAGCTTAATCGGTGAACCTTCTACCAGATTGAGAATGAGTTGCGTAATAGCGCGGGAGCTGCCAATTCGCGCTGCATTAAGGTTATCCAGTCGTGGTCCCATCCAGTTAAACGGGCGGAAGAGGGTGAACTGTAAACCCTCTTTTTCGCCATAGGCCCAGATAACCCGATCAAGTAATTGTTTTGACACCGAATAAATCCAGCGTGGTTTATTCACCGGGCCGACGATTAAATTAGAATGGTCCTCATCGAAGTATTTATCGCTACACATCCCATAAACTTCTGAAGTTGACGGGAAGATGATTCGCTTACGGTACTTCACGCAGTAGCGGATAATGCGCAGATTCTCTTCAAAATCGAGTTCAAATACGCGCAGCGGGTTGCGGGTATATTCAATCGGCGTGGCTATCGCCACCAGCGGCAAGACGACATCACATTTTTTGACATGATACTCAATCCATTCGGAATGAATACTGATATCGCCTTCAACAAAGTGAAAATGCGGATGATTCAGAAAACGGCTTATCGCATCGCTGCCAATATCCAGACCGTAAACTTCATAATGATCTTCGCGCAGCAGGCGTTCTGTCAGATGGTTGCCAATAAAGCCATTCACCCCGAGGATGAGTACCCGGGTACGGCGTCGGGCGGTGCAGGCAGGCTGGCTATTCAAGCGTGAACCTTGCACCAGGCCCAGCGTCTGCGCTAATTGCGAGCCCTGCATAGTAATGCCGTCGCCCGCCTGTCCGGTGACGATTTCCAGCGCGCCATCGCCACAGGCAATCAGCAGTGGCGCAACAGAAATCACGCTCCCCGGCTGTGCTTTGCTGGCATGAGGATGAACACGCGACGACCAGACGGTGAATTTCTGATTGCCAACATAGCTGAAGGCACCCGGCCACGGATCGGCAACGGCACGTACCATGTTGTGCAGTACGGATGCCGGTTTATGCCATTCAAGGAAACTGTCATCCGGCGTTCTGCGACCAAAACAGGTGGCTTCGTTTTCGCGCTGGGCGATTTCCAGAATATTACCGTGTTTAATGGCGGGTAATGTCTGTTCCAGTAGCTGGCGCGCGGCATGGCACAATTTATGATGCAGCGTAATAGCGATATCGTCTGGCGCAATGGCAATGCGCAGTTGCGCCACAATGGCCCCGGCATCGGCACGTTTCACCATTCGGTGCAATGTAACGCCAGTTTCCGTTTCACCGTTGACCAGCACCCAGTTCAGCGGCGCGCGACCACGATATTTTGGTAACAGCGAACCATGCAGATTAAATGCACCTGCGGGAGCGAGCTGCAAAATTTCGTCGCAAATAAGATGGCGATAATAAAAAGAGAAAATCACATCTGGCGACAGTTGGGCAATGCGTTCCACCCACAGCGGATGATTAACGTCATCCGTCGCATAAACCGGAATGCCTCTTTCCGCTGCCAGACGAGCCACCGAACCATAAAAGGCTTTTTCACCGGGATTATCGGTATGGGTAAAAATGGCGCTAATTTCGTAACCGGCAGCCAGCAGAGCTTCAATACCGAGGCATCCCATATCGTGGTAGGCAAAAACGACGGTTTTCATTATTCATTTTCCTTGCTGGATGGACGGATAACTTGCTGAACAAAATAGCGGGGGCGGGCGCGGACATCGGTGTAGATCCTGCCGATATATTCACCGAGTAATCCCATGCCGATAAACTGAGCGCCAATAAAAGTAAACAGCACGGCAAATAGCATAAAGACGCCTTCTGCCGCCCATTGTGGTCCGAAGGTCAGGCGTAAAATCACCAGCAGCACCGCAATGCTAAAACCTCCAATCGCAATAATGCTGCCGAGCAGACTCAGCATACGTAGCGGCGTTGTGGTAAGGCAGGTCACCAGGTCGTACATCAAATTAATCAGGCGCATAAAACTGTATTTGGATTCACCAAACTCACGCTCGGCATGATGTACTGGAATTTCAATGGCACGGCGGGCGAAGATATTCGCCAGAATCGGGATAAAGGTGCTACGTTCATGGCAGTGCAACATCGCATCGACAATATGACGGCGATAGGCGCGCAGCATACAACCGTAGTCACCCATCGCTTTGCCGGTGGTGCGCTGAATAAGCCGGTTAATCATCTTCGAAGCTGTTTTACGAAACCAGCTGTCCTGGCGGTTCTGGCGTACAGTCCCTACCACGTCGTAACCTTCATCGGCTTTTGCCACCAGGCGGGGGATTTCTTCTGGCGGATTCTGGAGATCGGCATCAAGGGTAATAATTAAGTCGCCGGTAACGTGACTGAATCCCGCCATAATCGCTGAATGTTGCCCGTAATTGCGGTTAAGCAAAATAGACACAATATGGCTGTTCTCCGCTTGTGAGGCTTCGACCAGCATATGCGCGGAATTATCGCTACTGCCGTCATCAATCAGCAGGATCTCATACTCTTTCCCCAACGATTCACAGGCTGTGGTGGTGCGCCTGATTAATTCCGGTAAGCTTTCCTGCTCGTTATAAACGGGAATAACCACCGAGACTTTCTTAACAGGGTGGATTTCAAACATGGCTTATTGTCCTGCGAGTTGCTGAAGGGCTGTGATGACACGGTCGGCATCGGCGGTAGTCATATCCGGGAACAGCGGCAAAGAACAGATGCGTTCGCTATTCCATTCGGTATTCGGTAACGACAGCGTGGGAAAACGCTCGCGATAATATTTTTGTGTGTGAGCGGCGCGGAAATGTAACCCGGTACCAATGCCTCTTTCTTTTAACGCTTCCATCAACGCATCGCGACTGATACCACAACGTTGTTCATCGACACGAATAATAAACAGATGCCAGGCGTGAACGTGCGGCCAGGCGGGAAGGCTTAATGGCTGAAAGGGGAGAGCTGCCAGTGCTTGCTGATATTGCTGGGCAATTTCGCGCCGACGGGTGTTGAGGTGCTCTAATTTTGCTAACTGTGTCAGGGCAATTGCGGCGTTAATATCGGTCAGATTGTACTTATAGCCCGGTGTTAAGACTTCAGCCTGCGGTGCACGGCCCCAGGTTTGTCTGTCATAGGCATCGACACCCAGACCGTGAAATTTCAGCATCCGTAGCTGGCGGGCAAGGTTTTCATTATCAGTTACAATCAGGCCACCTTCCGCACAGGTAATATTTTTAATGGCATGAAATGAAAAAATAGCGGTACCTTTTGCGCCAATATGTCGCCCTTTGTAATACGTACCGACGGCATGGGCAGCATCTTCGATAACTGCGATGCCGTAACGTTCGCCAATGGCGCGAATGGCGTCAATATCTGCTGGCGCACCGGCATAATGCACCGGAATGATGGCTTTAGTGCGTGGCGTTATGGCTGACTCGATCGCTTCAGGCGTGACCATCAGCGTATCGCGGTCGACATCCACCATTACCGGCGTTGCACCCAACAAGGAAATCATATTGAGGGTTGAAACCCAGGTCAGGGAAGGCGTAATCACTTCATCGCCCTTGCCAATTTCCAACGCCATTAGCGTGATATGCATTCCGGCGGTGGCTGAACTGACCGCGATGGCATGCTGATTTCCCGTCAACTGGCAAAAGGCTTGCTCAAGCGCCTGATTCTTCGGACCGGTTGTGAGCCAACCGGATTCGAGAACCTCTTTAACTGCAGCGAGTTCCTCCACGCCCATTGCTGGTCGCGAAAAAGGCAAAAATTCTGACATTGCTTTTCCTTCCGCCATTGAATACCTGTCCACTTATATTTGCTATAAAGAGTGTTGTGTATATTTTGCCATTTGGAGCGAAATTTTAAGGATAGAATATTAACTTAACCTTAAGAAACTAATATTAGACGTAAATATTGAAATTTTTATATTTTTTCTTATTTAGGCTTTGCATTTGGCAAAATTTTGAGGCATTTTGCCGACATCGTAGGATTTTTAATATTACACCAACTGCTAATTATCGCCAGAAATGTCGCTCAATTTTACGGTAATTGTCTGGTTGCGCTTGTCTATAGGTGGAGTTTACGTGTTAGCTTTTTGCCGCTCATCATTGAAGTCAAAAAAATATTTCATCATTTTACTGGCGCTCGCTGCAATTGCCGGACTGGGTACTCATGCCGCCTGGAGTAGCAATGGTTTGCCACGTATCGACAATAAAACATTGGCCAGACTGGCACAGCAGCACCCGGTTGTCGTTTTGTTTCGCCATGCTGAACGTTGCGATCGTTCAACCAATCAATGCTTGTCAGATAAAACAGGTATTACGGTTAAAGGTACCCAGGATGCCCGTGAACTGGGCAACGCTTTTAGCGCTGACATCCCTGATTTCGATCTTTATTCCAGTAATACCGTCCGGACCATTCAGTCGGCGACCTGGTTTTCCGCGGGTAAAAAGCTGACGGTAGATAAACGACTTCTTCAGTGCGGTAATGAGATTTATAGTGCAATTAAGGACTTACAAAGCAAAGCGCCTGATAAAAATATCGTTATTTTCACCCATAATCATTGCCTGACATATATTGCTAAAAATAAGCGTGATGCGACATTTAAACCTGATTATCTGGATGGTTTAGTCATGCATGTGGAAAAAGGCAAAGTTTATCTGGATGGGGAATTCGTTAACCACTAAATTTTCAATCTGACAGCCAGTGATGGCTGTCATCATTGTTAAAGAAGACCTTTCAAACGTAACGTTTTTCGGGTGGTAACATTTAAATCATAATGCACCAGATCTTCAGGTTTTACCCACGCGTAGTCCTGAAACTCTTCGTTTATTTTCACTTCTCGGTTGGCAGAAACGCAGTCAAAAATCAGGTAAATCATATAAATCTCTTCCTTGCGACCATCTGCATACGTCTTGGTGCGAATATCATCGCTGAAGGTCCACGGCGTGATTTCTGTCAAAAGCAGCTGTTCTCCCAGTTCTTCGCGAATTTCGCGGCGTAGTGCCTCTTCAATTCGTTCGCCAGACTCCACGCCGCCACCCGAAAGCGCCCATTGACCGGGGAAAACGCCGCGATCGTCGGCCATTTTACACAGCAAATAAGCACCATCATTTTGAATCAAAGGGCATACAATAGTCCGTTGTCGCATAGGGGTATTCCTTATAAATAAAAAGAAACCATGAGAATACGGTAACTCAGAAATATGTGAAAGTGACAGTAATCTCTTTTGCAATGATAACTGCACTTATTATTATTTTTGTGTGTATCGGTAAAGTGTGTTTATTTTTTCGGCGTTTAATTATTTAAGAAGTATTTAGTTACAATAAGTGACTAGATCCCTTTTTTCGCTCATTGAATCCTCTGTGCCAGGCAGTACAATCCCGCAGCTTTGGGAATTTTGATTAATTGCTTGTGGGAAAGGGGATAATGAAAAAAATTGCGCTAGCAGGTCTGGCCGGAATGCTGTTGGTTTCTGCATCGGTCAATGCAATGAGCATCAGCGGCCAGGCGGGTAAAGAATACACCAATATTGGTGTCGGTTTTGGGACTGAATCGACGGGCCTGGCTTTAAGCGGTAACTGGACACATAACGACGACGACGGTGACGTCGCGGGCGTGGGGCTGGGGTTGAATCTGCCTCTCGGGCCGTTAATGGCGACCGTTGGCGGAAAAGGCGTTTACACCAACCCGAATTACGGCGATGAAGGTTATGCCGCAGCGGTAGGAGGTGGTTTGCAGTGGAAAATTGGCAACAGCTTCCGTTTGTTTGGCGAGTATTACTACTCTCCGGATTCGCTCTCCAGCGGTATTCAAAGTTATGAGGAAGCGAATGCTGGCGCGCGTTACACCATTATGCGTCCAGTCAGTATTGAGGCGGGTTATCGCTACCTGAATCTGTCGGGTAAAGACGGTAACCGCGACAACGCCGTGGCTGACGGCCCGTATGTTGGGGTTAACGCCAGTTTCTGATCCCTTCCGGCGCGGCATTCTGTCGCGCCATTCAGTTTATTACTACGCCTTATCTCCCTTTGCGTTATAGTGATTCGATAACAAAAGCAGGAGATAACCATGTTAAAAGTGGAAATGCTATCCACCGGGGATGAAGTGTTACACGGGCAAATCGTTGACACTAACGCTGCCTGGCTGGCCGATTTTTTCTTTCATCAGGGGCTGCCATTATCTCGCCGCAATACGGTGGGGGATAACCTTGATGACTTAGTCACCATTCTTCGCGAACGTAGTCAGCACGCCGATGTGCTGATCGTTAACGGCGGGCTGGGACCGACCAGCGATGATTTAAGCGCACTCGCCGCTGCGACAGCAAAAGGTGAAGGCATGGTGCTGCATGAAGCCTGGCTCAAAGAGATGGAACGCTATTTCCACGAACGTGGACGAGTAATGGCACCGAGCAACCGTAAACAAGCGGAGCTGCCTGCCAGTGCTGAATTTATCAATAACCCGGTAGGCACCGCCTGTGGTTTTGCCGTGCAGCTTAATCGTTGCCTGATGTTCTTTACTCCCGGCGTACCGTCAGAATTTAAGGTGATGGTCGAGCACGAAATCCTGCCGCGTCTGCGCGAGCGTTTTTCTTTACCACAGCCGCCGGTTTGTCTGCGTTTAACTACCTTTGGTCGTTCGGAAAGCGATCTGGCACAAAGCCTGGACACTCTACAACTGCCGCCGGGCGTAACAATGGGCTATCGCTCTTCAATGCCGATTATCGAACTGAAACTCACCGGACCGGCAAGCGAGCAACAGGCGATGGAAAAACTGTGGCTGGACGTTAAACGTGTTGCCGGACAGAGCGTGATTTTCGAAGGCACCGAAGGACTGCCCGCGCAGATCAGTCGCGAATTGCAAAACCGCCAGTTCAGCCTGACGTTGAGCGAGCAATTCACCGGCGGTTTATTGGCTTTGCAACTTTCTCGCGCAGGTGCTCCATTGCTGGCGTGTGAAGTGGTTCCTTCACAGGAAGAAACCCTGGCGCAAACTGCGCACTGGATTACAGAACGGCGGGCCAACCATTTTGCCGGGCTGGCACTGGCTGTTTCGGGTTTCGAGAACGAGCATCTCAACTTTGCGCTAGCCACGCCAGACGGCACTTTCGCTCTGCGTGTGCGTTTCAGCACTACACGCTACAGCCTGGCTATCCGTCAGGAAGTGTGCGCAATGATGGCACTGAATATGCTGCGCCGTTGGTTAAACGGCCAGGATATCGCCAGTGAGCATGGCTGGATTGAGGTTATTGAGTCCATGACCTTATCTGTCTGATTCCGCCACTCTGTGCCGGTTTACTGCACCGGCACATTCCCCCTCCGGCAAAACTTGTCCAACCCTCCCTACGGTGAGCGTGGTGTTGGGGCCAGTGTGGCACGGGCTGCGCGCTGGGGACGCATTGAGAATTACATGGCGCAAGTTAACGATTCACTTTGTCTGTTGGTGCAGGTGGAAAGTAAAACGGCACTGGATAACCTGGACGAAATCCTCGACGTCGAAGGGATTGATGGCGTGTTTATTGGACCTGCGGATCTTTCTGCGTCGTTGGGCTACCCGGATAACGCAGGGCACCCGGAAGTGCAGCGAATTATTGAAACCAGTATTCGGCGGATCCGTGCTGCGGGTAAAGCGGCTGGTTTTCTGGCTGTGGCTCCTGATATGGCGCAGCAATGCCTGGCGTGGGGAGCGAACTTTGTCGCTGTTGGCGTTGACACGATGCTCTACAGCGATGCCCTGGATCAACGACTGGCGATGTTTAAATCAGGCAAAAATGGGCCACGCATAAAAGGTAGTTATTGATATCAAAGGCCCATGGGGATCGGCTGTGGGCCTGTGTTAATTAGTGGTTATTCGCTGCCAGATCGGCTTCGCTTAGCTGGGTGGCCGCGAGCACCTGGTCACGATCAATGCCCTGTTCCAGCATGCGCAAAGCAATTTTAATGGCTTGTTCATGCATACCTTCCTGCCAGCCAATTTGATGCCCTTCCTGCCGTAGCCGTTCAGCAATAGTCATTAATCTCTCCTTTTGTAGTGGTGAACGTTCGGCAATCTCCTCAATAAAACGGGTGAAACGGGAGGTATCGCCGCATTGCAGCAGATAATTAAACAGTGTTTGTAGCTGGCTGTCATTAGTGAAGCCTCTAACCAAAAGCGTGGTGATCCTGTCGACCATGCCGATTAAATCGCGGTCGCGAATATGCTTTTGAATCAGTTCCAGCAGAGCTATACGCCGATGTTGCATGATCTCATCGTCAGGTACGATGGTGATATCCACCAACGGAAAAGCTTCGGTGTACAACTGCCGGGCAAGTTGCGGATCGTCAAACTCATCCAGCCAGTTAAGTGAGTACGGGTAGGGCGATGTTTCGCCATGATAAAACAGCAATGGCACCACCAGCGGAACTCTGTCATAGCCTTTATCCAGGTGACGCTGCATGGCGGCAGTGGCATAGCGCATTAGCCGAAAAGCCATATTCTTTTCTGCAGAGCTTTGATGTTCAATCACGCAGTAGATATAGCCGTCACCGTCGCTGGTTTCCACGGACCACAAAACATCCGAGTAGTAAGCGCGTAAACTTTTTTCAATAAAACTAGTGGGTTCCAGGCGTAAGGTTTGCAGGTTGCAAAGCTTGCGCAGTGGTTCTGGTAAATGTATTTCGAGAAAATCCCCTGCGGTTTCGGGTGTGAACATAAAGGTTTTAAACACCGCATCATGCGGGGAGGATGTTGTTGATTCGGTCATGGTTGTCCGTCACCTGATATTTATGATGACGCGACATTACGTCTATCCCGGGCCTTTGACATCTGTCAGTTTCAGCCTTTGCGAGACATTTTCAGAGGAATTTTCAAAGCGTTGCAACGCATACATGGTGCGTGGAATCGCGCTCGCAAAAATGCCCGATAAGCAATGTGCTTACCGGGCATCAAAAGGTCGGTTAAGCCAGCGCCTGGGCCAGTAGCGTAATCGGATGTTCGCAGCGAAGGCTCGTGGACATCTCAATCTGCCATTTGCAGGTTTCGCAGTCGGTGATGACCAGATCCGCGCCGCTCTCTTCTATCTGGCGGAACAGTGGCGCACCGATGGCTTGTGAGGTGGGGTAGTTCTCTTTTTTGAAACCGTAAGTACCCGCAATACCGCAGCACTGGGAATCCAGCACCGTTAACTCAAGCCCCGGGATTTTACGCAACAGCTCCAGGGTGTAGAGCGTCCAGCCCATTTTTTCCATATGGCACGGAGTGTGATAAACCACTTTCAGCGGCAGCGGTTTCAGCGGTAACGTTTTGCCTTCGTCCAGCTTGCGCCACAGCCAGCGGGTTGCCAGTTCGATATGATCGCGCAAGCCTTTGTTGTCGACATTCAGCACTTCCGGGTATTCGTCGCGCAGGGCAAATGTACAGGTTGAGGAGGTGGCAATCACCGGAATGCCTTTTACTCCCACAGCTTCGCGGATCGACTCTACATTCGTAATTGCCTGTTTGCGTGCTTTATCGGTAAAGCCGTTGGCGATTAGCGGTACGCCGCAGCATTTTTCTTTGCTGAGCAGTTGTACACCGGTACCCATTGCGTTGAGCACTTTAATTAAATCTTTACCTAACTGCGGATGGTTGTAGTTAACGAAGCAGCCGTGAAAGAAAGCGACCTGGTCTTTATATTGTGCTTGCTGAGCCGCTATGCTGCGATACCAGCGACGGAACGTGCCGAAGGAGTATTTCGGTAGCGTGCGGCGATGATCGATTTTTAACGCCGCATCAAGCAGCTGCCGCACCGGTTTCAGCGAGGTAGCGGTGTTGACGATTGGTGCGAACGGCGTGGAAACGCTACCCATCAGGTCGGTATGACTCAACACAAAATTACGCAGCGACGGGCGCGTGGTGTCATATTTTGCCCGCGCGCGCTGGATAATATCGCCAATCTTCACATCGGACGGGCAGGCGACTTCACAACGTTTGCAGTTGATGCAATATTTCAGCGCCTCGTCATACAGTGCGCCATCTTTCAAACGCAGACGCTCGCCATCCGGCCCGGCTTGTTTTGGCCCTGGATAACCGGGATTCACCCGGCTCACCGGGCAGGCGGTGGTGCAGACGGTGCACTTAATGCAGTTTTCGAAGCTGGTGTCGTTCATTGTTGGCCTCCTGCGCGTTGGGCAATCTGTTGAGCGGCATGTAAAGCACTGACGGCACAAACACCGCCGCCGCATCCCTGGGCGATGGGATCAAATCCGCCCAGCACCGAACCGATGGCAAACAGGTTCTCAATGGTTTGCCCTGCCTGCGACGGGCGTAGCGTCTCATCAGTGGTTACACCGAACTGCTGCCACGGTTGCGGCGCAAAAAAATCGCCCTTATACCATTCACCCCGCGTGGCGGTTTGTAGCACATCAAGGCCGAGAATCGGCTCGCGAATGCCGTTACGTTCCGCTACCAGTCCGCCACTAAAGAAACTGCCGCTGGCGAGAACCGCGAAACGTGGACGTAGCGGAATATCGGCGTGATTGCGGGTCCAGATTTCATTCACTACGCCATTTTTACAGGTCACTTTTTTCACTTCATCGCCCGGCATCCACACGCCACCCTGGCGCACAAACTGGCGCTGTAACTGGTTTTGCAGACGAATGCCCAGCACGGAAGGCGGCAGCGTTGGCAAAAGCATCAGTGAACAAGGTAGTTTTTCATTCAACCAACGCCACAGTTTGTCATCGGCCAGGCCGAAGCAGGCGGGCATCAGGATCATTTCGCAGGTATTGGCGACAGGAATAAGCGCATCAAGTAACAGCGGCCAGTTTTCTTCATTATCAAGGAAACGGGCGATATTCACAGCGCGAAATTCGGTGGCGTTATTGCGCAGGACATCCAGTTCCGGCAGCTCTATTTCTGCGGTTTCAACCGAAAGATCCAGTTCGCGCAACGAAGCCGCCGCAAGATGCGCCTGGAAATCCATCAGCCCGCTTATCCCCACTACACATATCTTCTTCGCGGGTAGCGGCCAGACGGGAACTTCTGGCGAACTTAACCAGGTTGCACGCAAAGTGCCGAGCGGGGTAACGCGCTGATGGGCCAGTTCCACGCTGCCCTGCAATTGCGCACCGCTTTCAGCGATCAATGCCTGCGCCTGGCAAGCGAGATCGAGCACGCGTTGTGGTTCGAGAAGACTGTAAGGATGGGCTGGTGCCTGCTGACGCAAAGATTCCAGTCCACTGTGAATGTCTGTCACCGGTTGACCATCAGGCAGATGGCTCAGCAAATCCAGCGAACCGGATGAGAAATGCAGCGCGCTTTGACCACGCGTGACAATGGCACAGCGCAGGCCGTGTTTTTGCAGTTGCAGGCCACAGAGTAATCCGGCGAGGCCGCCGCCCATAATGACAGTATCAAAGCGCATCTTTCTGCTCCTTCTCCAGACCACACAGTCCCTGATAAACCCAGCGGGTAAATTCGCTTTCGCGCAGTGCGTCTCCCCAGGCGATGGGTTGCACGCCTTTCCAGCGTTCGTTAAGGAAGGTGGAAAGTTGCTCGATAGATTGCGCGGACGTCGTGACGTTAAACCGTTGCAGCAGTCCGGCAGCGCGGCAGGCGCAGAGTTCGCCCTGGCAGGTGCCCATCCCCACACGGGTACGACGGCGTAAATCCAGCAGGCTATTAACGTTTAAATTTTCTACCGCGTACTGCACTTCACCCGCAGTTACCGCTTCGCACTCACATACCAGGCTACGGTGCAGACGGCCTTCGCTCAGCCAGGCAGGCGTGCGATCGCCATGACGATAAACCGCAGAACCGCGCAGCGGGGCAGGCAGGGAGATGACTTTACGCAAGGTAACTTCAGCGGGTTCTTGTGAACCAGGCAGTGCCAGATCGGCAGTCGTACAGGGGCGCGTGTTGCCCAGTTTGCGGCATACCGCGTCGGTAGCCCATTCAGCCATCAGCCGATAGGTCATCAGTTTGCCACCGGTGATGGTGATAAATCCGTCCAGACCATCGCGTTCAGCATGGTCGAGCAGCACGATGCCACGGCTGACGTTACGTCCGCTCGGGTCGTCATCGCTGGCAACCAGCGGGCGCACGCCAGAATAGGCCCGCAAAATGCGCGTTTTCGCCATCACGGGGGCCAGTTTTTCCCCTTCACGCAGCAGAATATCAACCTCTTCTGCCGTCACTCGATTATCGTCAATCTCGTTGTAATCAATACGTAAAGAGGTGGTACCAATCAGCGAAATGGTATCGCCAGGCACCAGAATATCGGCGTCGGAAGGTTTACGGCAGCGGTTGATCACATGCTGGTTAATGCGGTGATCCATGATCAGCAGCGATCCTTTCGCCGGGAACATGCGAATGCGCAGATCGGCATATTCGGCAATGTGTTGCCCCCAGATCCCAGCGGCATTAACCACGACAGGTGCATGAAGGGCCTGAGTTTCGCCGGTGAGATGGTTACGTACACGAACACCGCACACCGTCGCGCCTTCACGAATCAGCCCCGTGACTTCATGAGCGGTAAGGATAACGGCACCGTGTTCTTTGGCATCCAGCATGTTTGCTGCGGTCAGACGAAATGGATCAACGGTGCCATCCGGAACTTTCACCGCGCCAATCAGTGCCGGGTTAACGGCAGGTTCGATAATGCGCGCTTGCTGCGGGTCTATAGCTTCTGCGCTGATCCCTGCTTCTTCGCAGGCGCGAATAAAAGTGGCCTGGAATGAGAGGTCATCTTCCGGCAGGGTGATAAACAGGCCGTTGGTTGGTTCAACGCAGTGACGTGCAATGCGTTTCAGGATCTGGTTTTCACTAATGCATTCGCGGGCCGATTCCGCATCGGTTACCGCATAGCGCGCACCGCTGTGCAGCAGGCCGTGGTTACGCCCGGTGGCACCGGTTGCGATGTCGTGGCGCTCAACCAAAATCACGCGCAGCCCGCGCAGGGCACAGTCGCGGGCAATCCCGGCTCCCGTTGCGCCGCCGCCAATGATAATCACGTCACTTGATTGCGAGTCGCGAGTTTTCATTGTTATCCCTCTGAAGTTCGTTTTTTACCATTTAGCCATAGTAAAAACATGAATTGTTTGATTTCGCGCATATTCGCTCATAATTCGAAAGTGAAACGTGATTTCATGCGTCATTTTGAACATTTTGTAAATCTTATTTAATAATGTGTGCGGCAATTCACATTTAATTTATGAATGTTTTCTTAACATCGCGGCAACTCAAGAAACGGCAGGTTCTCTCACTGAATCAGGCTGTTAATCATAAATAAGACCACGGGCCACGGAGGCTATCAATGTTGAGTATTTTTAAACCAGCGCCACACAAAGCGCGCTTACCTGCCGCGGAGATCGATCCGACTTATCGTCGATTGCGCTGGCAAATTTTCCTGGGGATATTCTTTGGCTATGCGGCTTACTATTTGGTTCGTAAGAACTTTGCGCTTGCTATGCCTTATCTGGTTGAGCAGGGATTCTCACGCGGTGATTTAGGTTTTGCCCTTTCGGGGATCTCGATTGCTTATGGATTTTCGAAATTCATCATGGGTTCGGTATCGGATCGCTCGAATCCGCGCGTTTTCCTGCCCGCAGGTTTGATTCTGGCGGCGGCAGTGATGTTGTTTATGGGCTTTGTGCCATGGGCGACGTCGAGCATTGCGGTGATGTTTGTACTGTTGTTCCTCTGCGGTTGGTTCCAGGGGATGGGGTGGCCGCCGTGTGGTCGTACTATGGTGCACTGGTGGTCGCAGAAAGAACGTGGCGGCATTGTGTCAGTGTGGAACTGTGCGCACAACGTCGGTGGTGGTATTCCGCCGCTGCTGTTCCTGCTGGGGATGGCCTGGTTCAATGACTGGCATGCGGCGCTCTATATGCCCGCTTTCTGCGCCATTCTGGTGGCATTATTCGCCTTTGCGATGATGCGCGATACCCCGCAATCTTGTGGTTTGCCGCCGATCGAAGAGTACAAAAATGATTACCCGGACGACTATAACGAAAAAGCGGAACAGGAACTGACGGCGAAGCAGATCTTCATGCAGTACGTGTTGCCGAACAAATTGCTGTGGTATATCGCCATCGCCAACGTGTTCGTTTATCTGCTGCGTTACGGCATCCTCGACTGGTCACCGACTTACCTGAAAGAGGTTAAACATTTCGCGCTGGATAAATCTTCCTGGGCCTACTTCTTCTATGAGTATGCGGGTATTCCGGGCACCCTGCTGTGCGGCTGGATGTCGGATAAAGTCTTCCGTGGCAACCGTGGGGCAACCGGCGTTTTCTTTATGACACTGGTGACCATCGCGACTATCGTTTACTGGATGAACCCGGCAGGTAACCCAACCGTCGATATGATTTGTATGATTGTTATCGGCTTCCTGATCTACGGTCCTGTGATGCTGATCGGTCTGCATGCGCTGGAACTGGCACCGAAAAAAGCGGCAGGTACGGCAGCGGGCTTTACCGGGCTGTTTGGTTACCTGGGCGGTTCGGTGGCGGCGAGCGCGATTGTTGGCTACACCGTGGACTTCTTCGGCTGGGATGGCGGCTTTATGGTAATGATTGGCGGCAGCATTCTGGCGGTTATCTTGTTGATTGTTGTGATGATTGGCGAAAAACGTCGCCATGAACAATTACTGCAAAAACGCAACGGAGGCTAATGGCATGAAATTGAAGCTGAAAAACCTTAGCATGGCGATCATGATGAGCACTATAGTCATGGGAAGCAGTGCAATGGCGGCGGACAGCAACGAAAAAATAGTCATCGCCCATCGCGGTGCCAGTGGATATTTGCCGGAGCATACGCTGCCAGCAAAAGCGATGGCGTATGCGCAGGGAGCGGATTATCTGGAACAGGATTTGGTGATGACCAAAGACGACCATCTGGTTGTTCTGCATGACCATTATCTCGATCGTGTTACTGATGTTGCCGATCGTTTCCCGGATCGGGCGCGCAAAGACGGTCGTTACTACGCGATAGATTTCACGCTGGATGAAATTAAGTCGCTGAAATTTACCGAAGGTTTCGATATTGAAAACGGTAAAAAAGTACAGACTTATCCGGGGCGTTTCCCAATGGGTAAGTCCGACTTCCGGGTGCACACCTTTGAAGAAGAGATTGAATTTGTTCAGGGGTTAAATCACTCTACCGGGAAAAATATCGGTATCTATCCAGAAATTAAAGCGCCGTGGTTCCATCATCAGGAAGGGAAGGATATTGCGGCAAAAACGCTGGAAGTGCTGAAGAAATATGGTTACACCGGTAAGGACGACAAAGTTTATTTGCAATGTTTTGATGCTGATGAGCTGAAGCGTATTAAGAATGAGCTGGAACCCAAAATGGGCATGGATCTCAATCTGGTACAGCTGATTGCCTATACCGACTGGAATGAAACGCAGCAGAAACAGCCGGATGGAAGCTGGGTTAATTACAACTACGACTGGATGTTTAAGCCGGGTGCTATGAAACAGGTGGCGGAATATGCCGACGGTATCGGGCCGGATTACCATATGTTGATTGAGGAAACATCGCAGCCGGGTAATATCAAACTCACTGGCATGGTGCAAGATGCTCAGCAGAATAAACTGGTAGTGCATCCTTATACCGTGCGGTCAGATAAACTGCCTGAATACACTACTGATGTGAATCAGTTATATGATGCTCTGTATAACAAAGCGGGTGTAAATGGGCTGTTTACTGATTTCCCTGATAAGGCAGTAAAATTCCTTAATAAAGAGTAATGCTACTGCAGGATGGCGTTCATGCGCCATCCTGTCTCACATCAAATTTTTCCATTCACCACGAGTTGTTCCGTACACGTTTGTAGTAAAAACAGTGGACTGCCTTCTACCGGCTTTTCTTTAGCCAACAACGAAATCTGTCGATAGAAGGTTGGTTCGTGAGGAACGGAACACAATTCACCTGCAATGCTTTTCAGCGTTAACTCTGGTTGTAAGGCGATGCCTAATCCCTGTCGAATAAACTTCATCGCTGTATCCTACTGATTAAATTCACATTTTATCTACTGGGCGCACTATTAGTGGTAGTGGCTGGTGGAATCTATGCGCTGCAAATGAAGGGTAAAAGCGGTGTCACGCTAGTAGTGGCAAAAGAAATTCATTAATACGACACGTTTCATTAAGATTTTCCTCAGGTAACCACCTATAGTCATTGTCGTTAATAAAAATGACAGGCGATAGGGTATGGCAGTTTCAGCAAAGTACGACGAATTTAATCACTGGTGGGCAACAGAGGGCGACTGGGTTGAAGAGCCTAACTATCGCCGTAATGGTATGAGCGGGGTGCAATGCGTCGAGCGCAACGGCAAAAAGCTGTATGTAAAGCGCATGACGCATCATCTGTTTCATTCCGTACGTTATCCGTTCGGCCGACCAACGATTGTCCGTGAGGTTGCGGTAATTAAAGAACTGGAACGGGCCGGTGTCATCGTGCCGAAGATCGTTTTTGGTGAAGCGGTGAAAATTGAGGGTGAATGGCGAGCGTTGCTGGTGACTGAAGATATGGCGGGGTTCATCAGCATTGCTGACTGGTATGCCCAGCATGCAGTATTGCCTTATTCTGACGAAGTACGGCAAGCCATGTTGAAAGCAGTGGCGCTGGCGTTTAAGAAAATGCATAGCATTAATCGTCAGCATGGCTGTTGTTATGTTCGCCATATCTATGTGAAAACAGAAGGTAATGCAGAAGCTGGTTTTCTTGACCTGGAGAAAAGTCGTCGCCGCTTGCGTCGCGATAAAGCGATTAATCATGACTTCCGCCAGCTGGAAAAATATCTGGAGCCAATCCCCAAAGCGGACTGGGAGCAGGTGAAAGCGTATTACTACGCCATGTAATCGTTGTAGGCCAGATAAGACGCATAAGCGTTGTATCTGGCACTACAACCAATTCACATCTCGATTTCAATATCGCCTTTTGCCCGGCAACAACAGGGCAAAATTTCCCCCGGCTGAATAAAGGCTAACGGTTCGGCAATCCAGTCAACCTGACCTGCAACCAGACGGGTGCGACAGGAGCCGCAGTAACCTTCGCGACACTGATACTCAACCGCCACATTGTGGGATTCCAGCGCCGCCAGAAGGGAAGGGTGTTCATCCTGGCACAGCAGTTGTGTGCCAGTGATGCGCAGGGTAACGCGGGCCATCAGAGTTGGAAGTTACTCAAATCGTCGGTGTCCACTTCCGCGTCAATCTGCCCGACCAGATAAGAACTGACTTCCACTTCCTGCGGAGCAACCTGCACGTTATCAGACACCAGCCAGGTGTTGATCCATGGGATCGGGTTGGAGCGCGTCTGGAACGGCAGATCCAAACCGACTGCCTGCATACGGATATTGGTGATGTATTCAACGTACTGGCAGAGAATGTCTTTATTCAGACCAATCATCGAACCGTCGCGGAACAGATAATCCGCCCAGTCTTTCTCCTGTTGAGCTGCCTGAACAAACAGGTCATAGCACTCCTGCTTACACTCTTCGGCAATTTCCGCCATCTCAGGATCGTCCGCGCCGCTGCGCAGCAGATTCAGCATATGCTGGGTGCCGGTCAGGTGCAGGGCTTCGTCGCGGGCAATCAGGCGAATAATTTTGGCGTTGCCTTCCATCAATTCGCGTTCTGCAAATGCGAAGGAACAAGCAAAGCTGACGTAGAAACGAATCGCTTCCAGCGCGTTAACGCTCATCAGGCAGAGATACAGTTTTTTCTTCAGCTCGCGCAGGCTAACGGTCACAGTTTTACCGTTAACGGTGTGGGTACCTTCGCCCAGCAGATGCCAGTAGCTGGTCATTTCGATCAGCTCATCGTAATAGCTGGAGATCCCTTCCGCACGTTTCTGGATCTGCTCGTTGGTGACGATATCGTCAAACACAACAGACGGATCGTTAACGATATTACGAATGATATGAGTATAGGAACGGGAATGAATCGTTTCTGAGAACGCCCAGGTTTCGACCCAGGTCTCCAGTTCCGGGATCGAGATCAGCGGCAGCAGTGCCACGTTCGGGCTACGGCCCTGAATGGAATCCAGCAGCGTCTGATATTTCAGGTTGCTGATAAAGATGTGTTTTTCGTGTTCAGGCAGTGCCTGGTAATCGATACGGTCGCGAGAAACGTCAACTTCTTCCGGACGCCAGAAGAAAGAGAGCTGCTTTTCGATCAGCTTTTCGAAGATGTCATATTTTTGCTGATCGTAGCGAGCCACGTTGACCGGCTGACCAAAGAACATCGGTTCTTTGAGCTGATCATTTTTCGTCTGTGAAAAGGTGGTATATGCCATGAGTGTGTCCTGTGGTTTTATTACCCCTCACCCTAACCCTCTCCCGCAAGGGGAGAGGGGACGGTTTGGTGCAAAGGCTGGGGGATTATCAGATCTTACATGCGCCGCTTTCGCAGCCATCGTCCTGGATTGACGGCACCAGATCGTCCTGCGCGTCTTCAGCGCCGTCACGGGTGTTCTGATAATACAGCGTTTTGACCCCGAATTTGTAGGCGGTGAGCAGGTCTTTCAGCAACTGCTGCATCGGCACTTTTCCTGACGGGAAACGTGACGGATCGTAGTTGGTGTTAGCAGAGATCGACTGATCGATAAATTTCTGCATGATACCTACCAGTTGCAGGTAGCCATCGTTACCCGGCATTTCCCACAGCAGCTCATAGGCGTCGTGCAGGTGCTCGTAGTCCGGCACCACCTGGCGCAAAATACCGTCTTTCGACGCTTTGATGCTGACGTAACCGCGCGGCGGTTCAATACCGTTAGTGGCGTTAGAGATCTGTGAAGAAGTCTCTGACGGCATCAGGGCAGAAAGCGTGGAGTTACGCAGGCCGTGCGTTTTGATTGATTCACGCAATGCTTCCCAGTCGTAATGCAGCGGCTCATTAGCGATGGTATCCAGATCTTTCTTATAGGTATCGATCGGCAGGATCCCTTTCGCGTAAGTGGTTTCGTTAAACCACGGGCACGCGCCTTGCTCTTTTGCCAGCTCGTTAGACGCTTTCAGCAGGTAATACTGAATCGCTTCGAAGGTTTTATGCGTCAGGTTGTTGGCGCTGCCGTCGGAGTAACGCACACCGTGCTTCGCCAGGTAGTAAGCGAAGTTGATCACACCAATACCCAGCGTACGACGACCCATCGCTCCACGTTTGGCGGCCGGGATCGGGTAATCCTGATAATCCAGCAGCGCGTCAAGTGCACGAACCGCCAGAATTGCTAGCTCTTCCAGTTCATCCAGGCTATTAATTGCGCCCAGGTTGAAAGCAGACAGCGTACACAGCGCGATTTCACCGTTCTCGTCGTTGACGTCGTTCAGCGGTTTGGTCGGCAGGGCTATCTCCAGGCACAGGTTAGACTGACGCACTGGCGCGATGGCCGGATCAAACGGGCTATGGGTATTGCAGTGGTCAACGTTCTGAATATAGATACGACCGGTAGACGCACGTTCCTGCATCATCAGCGAGAACAGCTCAACGGCTTTCACACGCTGCTTGCGGATGCTGTCGTCTTTCTCATATTTGGTATACAGGCGTTCAAACTCTTCCTGATCGGCGAAGAATGCGTCGTACAGCCCCGGTACGTCGGACGGGCTGAACAGGGTGATATCTTCACCTTTCAGCAGGCGGGTATACATCAGTTTGTTGATCTGTACCCCGTAGTCCATATGGCGCACGCGGTTGCCTTCCACACCACGGTTGTTTTTCAACACCAGCAGGCTTTCCACTTCCAGATGCCACATCGGGTAGAACAGCGTTGCCGCACCGCCGCGCACGCCGCCCTGAGAGCAGGATTTCACCGCTGTCTGGAAATGTTTGTAGAACGGAATACAGCCGGTATGGAACGCTTCACCACCGCGAATCGGGCTACCCAGCGCACGAATACGCCCGGCGTTGATGCCGATCCCGGCACGCTGGGAAACGTATTTCACAATCGCGCTGGAGGTAGCGTTGATGGAATCCAGACTGTCACCGCACTCGATCAGTACGCAGGAGCTGAACTGACGAGTCGGGGTACGCACGCCGGACATGATTGGCGTCGGCAGCGAAATTTTAAATGTGGAAACCGCGTCGTAAAAACGCTTCACATATTGCAGGCGCGTTTCACGCGGGTAGTTCGAGAACAGGCACGCGGCAACCAGAATATAAAGGAACTGGGCGCTTTCGTAGATTTCGCCGGTCACGCGGTTCTGTACCAGATATTTGCCTTCCAGCTGCTTAACGGCAGCATAAGAGAAGGTCATATCACGGTCGTGATCGATAAACGTGTCCATCTGCTTGAACTCTTCTTCCGTGTAGTCTTCCAGCAGATGATTATCGTATTTGCCCATCTCGACCATTTTCACCACGTGGTCGTACAGCGCAGGCGGCTCAAACTGGCCGTAGGCTTTTTTACGCAGGTGGAAGATCGCCAGGCGCGCGGCGAGATACTGATAATCCGGCGCATCACGGGAGATCAGGTCTGCGGCCGCCTTGATAATGGTTTCGTGGATGTCAGAGGTCTTGATACCGTCATAAAACTGAATGTGGGAGCGCAGCTCGACCTGGGAAATCGAAACGTTATGCAGTCCTTCTGCCGCCCAATCCAGAACGCGATGGATTTTGTCGAGATTGATGCGCTCTGTGCTACCGTCGCGCTTTGTCACCAGCAGATTCTGATTCATGTATGTCGTACCTGTTTTTGGAATTCTTTCCGCAATAGTTTCATGCAGACTACCTGTAGTACGGGAAGCTGCTTAGAACACTATATATAGGGGGTATGTTTGGGATTCACTGCAAGATAGTGTGAAAATGGCCCTCTTGCAAGTGCATAACTTTGTGGATAACTCAGGAAGGAAAAAGTGGCTTTCGCGCACCTTAGGTCAGACAAGGTGTCCGGGAAAGTCAATGGGAAGAGAAAAATTTGTTAAAAATAACTGTTCGGCGATTTCTTGAACGGCAGAATAGGTTGGATAAATTGATATAGATGGTTTATTAATCTTTTTGCTAATGATTGCAAAAATTGATCTAAGCACGAGTCATCACATAATCTGATGTATCAGTTGTGGTCAATATATAAACGAATGTAAGCGATTGTTGATGTCGAAATGGTTGTTTTCTATTCGGTTATTGTTAAATGCGAAGCCATTTTGTTAATTTACCTTATATTATAAGAAAATTATTCATTACTTTAATTTAGTTTAAATATAACTGGTATCCCTTAAGGTTATTAACTTGAATTATGACGCACTGATACTATTCATCAAATAATAACAAAATAGCCATTGCATCGGGTTGGACAATTTACAAAAGAAAGATAACCCATATTGTATAATGCGTTTAAATATGCCGTCTTATATAAAATGATGGTTAGATGAATATGCGGATTATCTTTCTACGCAAGGAGTATTTATCTCTACTCCCGCCAATGATTGCATCTCTTTTCTCTGCTAACGGTTTCGCGGCGGCCATTGATTTATGCAAGGGATATGATATCAAAGCGAGTTGTCACGCCAGCAGGCAAAGCCTTTCAGGCATTACGCAGGACTGGAGTGTCGCCGATGGGCAATGGCTGGTTTTTTCGGATATGACCAATAACGCCAGCGGAGGAGCCGTATTTTTGCAACAAGGAGCGGAATTTTCACTATTACCAGAAAATGAAACTGGAATGACTCTGTTTGCCAATAACACCGTTACAGGAGAATATAATAACGGCGGGGCCATATTTGCTAAAGAAAACTCAACGCTGAATCTTACTGATGTTATTTTTTCCGGTAACGTCGCAGGCGGCTATGGTGGCGCAATCTATTCTTCTGGTACTAATGATACTGGTGCCGTCGATTTACGTGTCACTAACGCCATGTTTCGCAATAATATCGCTAATGATGGCAAAGGTGGCGCAATTTATACCATTAATAATGACGTCTATTTAAGTGATGTTATTTTTGATAACAACCAGGCATATACATCAACAAGTTACAGTGATGGCGATGGCGGGGCAATCGATGTTACCGATAATAATAGCGACAGCAAGCATCCTTCAGGTTATACGATAATAAATAACACTGCCTTTACAAATAACACTGCCGAAGGTTATGGCGGGGCGATATATACCAATAGCGCGACGGCTCCCTATCTTATTGATATTTCTGTTGATGACAGCTACAGCCAGAACGGCGGCGTGTTAGTGGATGAGAACAACAGCGCAGCAGGCTATGGAGATGGTCCTTCCACTGCGGCGGGTGGCTTTATGTATCTCGGCTTAAGTGAAGTTACCTTTGATATTGCCGACGGAAAAACGCTGGTTATTGGCAATACAGAGAATGACGGAGCTGTTGACTCTATTGCTGGTACCGGGTTGATCACCAAAACAGGTTCCGGCGATCTGGTACTTAATGCAGATAACAATGACTTTACTGGTGAGATGCAGATTGAAAACGGTGAAGTTACCCTGGGCCGCAGCAACTCCCTGATGAATGTCGGCGATACGCATTGCCAGGACGATCCGCAAGACTGCTACGGTCTGACGATAGGGAGTATTGATAAGTACCAGAATCAGGCAGAGCTAAACGTTGGCTCCACCCAACAAACCTTTGTGCACTCATTGACGGGCTTTCAGAATGGCACTTTAAATATCGATGCTGGTGGCAATGTTACTGTTAATCAAGGCAGTTTTGCTGGCACCATCGAAGGTGCTGGTCAGCTCACCATTGCGCAAAACGGCAGCTACGTGCTGTCGGGGGCGCAGTCGATGGCGCTAACCGGCGATATAGTCGTTGATGATGGTGCGGTGCTTTCGCTGGAAGGCGACGCGGCAGATCTCGCCGCTCTCCAGGACGATCCGCAGTCGATCGTGTTAAACGGCGGTGTGCTCGATCTCTCTGATTTCTCCACCTGGCAGAGCGGCACATCATACAATGATGGCCTTGAAGTCAGTGGCAGCAGCGGAACGGTTATCGGCAGTCAGGATGTGGTAGATCTTGCAGGTGGCGACAATTTGCATATCGGCGGCGACGGGAAAGATGGCGTCTACGTGGTGGTCGATGCGAGCGACGGGCAGGTAAGTCTGGCAAACAATAATAGTTATTTGGGCACAACACAAATCGCCTCCGGTACGCTGATGGTGAGCGACAACTCGCAGCTTGGAGATACCCACTATAACCGCCAGGTTATCTTTACCGATAAGCAACAAGAAAGCGTGATGGAGATTACTGCCAATGTCGATACTCGCTCTACGACGACTGAGCATGGGCGTGATATTGAAATGCGCGCCGACGGTGAAGTGGCAGTTGATGCGGGGGTAGACACGCAGTGGGGCGCACTGATGGCTGACAGCAGCGGGCAGCATCAGGATGAGGGTAGCACATTTACTAAAACGGGGGCGGGTACGCTGGAGCTGACCGCCAGCGGTACAACGCAGTCGGCAGTACGTGTCGAAGAAGGCACCCTGAAAGGCGATGTTGCGGATATCTTTCCTTATGCTTCGTCACTGTGGGTCGGTGATGGGGCGACGTTCGTTACTGGCGCGGATCAGGATATTCAGTCTATCGATGCTACTTCCAGCGGCACTATCGATATCAGCGATGGTACGGTTTTGCGTCTGACCGGGCAGGATACTTCCGTCGCCCTTAATGCCTCATTGTTTAACGGCGATGGGACGCTGGTGAATGCCACCGATGGCGTGACGTTGACAGGTGAGCTTAATACCAACCTTGAAACTGACAGCCTGACCTATCTTTCCGACGTGACGGTTAATGGCAATCTGACCAATACGTCCGGTGCGGTTAGCCTGCAAAATGGCGTCGCTGGCGATACGCTGACGGTAAACGGTGATTATACCGGCGGCGGTACGCTACTGCTCGATAGCGAATTAAACGGCGATGACTCGGTAAGCGATCAATTGGTGTTGAACGGTAATACTGCTGGCAACACAACTGTGGTGGTTAACTCCATTACAGGGATTGGTGAGCCGACATCGACAGGCATTAAAGTGGTTGATTTCGCAGCCGATCCCACGCAGTTTCAAAACAATGCGAAGTTCAGTCTGGCAGGCAGCGGCTACGTCAATATGGGAGCATATGACTACACGCTGGTGGAAGATAACAACGACTGGTATCTGCGATCGCAAGAAGTAACGCCACCATTGCCACCTGATCCAGACCCTGACCCAACACCCGATCCTGACCCAACACCCGATCCAATCCCCGCTTACCAGCCGGTGCTGAATGCCAAAGTTGGCGGTTATCTCAATAATCTGCGGGCGGCAAATCAGGCGTTTATGATGGAGCGACGCGATCATGCAGGTGGCAATGGTCAGACGCTGAATTTACGTGTTATCGGCGGACGTTATCATTACACGGCGGCAGGGCAACTGGCTCAGCATGAAGACACTTCTACGGTGCAGCTTAGCGGTGACCTGTTTAGCGGGCGCTGGGGCGATGATGGCGAGTGGATGCTTGGGGCGGTTGGTGGCTACAGTGATAATCAGGGCGAGAGCCGCTCGAATATGACCGGAACTCGCGCCGATAACCAGAACCACGGTTATGCCGTTGGGCTGACCTCAAGCTGGTATCAGCACGGTAATCAGAAGCAGGGGGCCTGGCTGGATAGCTGGCTGCAATACGCGTGGTTTAACAATGATGTTTCCGAACAAGACGATGGCACAGATCATTACCACTCGTCGGGGATTATCGCCTCGCTGGAAGCCGGGTATCAGTGGTTACCGGGGCGTGGTGTGGTGATTGAACCGCAGGCGCAGGTGATTTATCAGGGCGTGCAGCAGGATGATTTTACCGCCGCTAACCATGCGCGCGTGTCACAATCGCAGGGGGATGATATTCAGACGCGGCTGGGTTTACACAGCGAATGGCGTACCGCGGTTGGTGTCACACCAACATTAGATCTGAATTATTATCACGATCCCCATGCGACGGAAATTGAAGAAGATGGCAGCACTATCAGTGACGATGCGGTGAAGCGACGGGGTGAAATAAAAGTGGGAGTCACGGGCAATATCAGTCAGCGAGTGTCCCTGCGCGGCAGCGTGGCGTGGCAGAAAGGGAGTGATGATTTTGCCCAGACGGCAGGGTTTTTGTCGATGACGGTGAAATGGTAGCTGCTTTGCGCCCGGCATTGTAGCCGGATGTGGTGCGAGCACCTTATCCGGCTAACAATTTTATTTATTCTGCGTGTGCAGCATATAGTTCACATCCACGCCGGGGCCGAGTTTAAAAGTATTAGTGATCGGGTTGTAATGTAGCCCGGTTATATGTCGCTCTTTAAGGCTTGTCTGATCTACCCAGCCAAGCAGTTCTGCCGGTTTAATAAACTTCTTCACATCATGCGTGCCTTTGGGCACCATGCGCAAAATATATTCCGCGCCAACCACCGCCATCAGCCATGACTTGCCGTTGCGGTTAAGCGTCGAGAAAAAGACATCGCCGCCCGGTTTCACCAGTTGCGCACAGGCTCTGACCACTGACTGCGGATCGGGGACGTGCTCCAGCATCTCCATGCAGGTCACCACATCATACTGCCCGGCATGTTTTGCCGCGTGCTCTTCCACGGTTTCCTGCACGTAATCCACCTGAATGCCGCTTTCCAGTGCGTGCAGTTTTGCCACCTGCAATGGCTCAAAGCCCATATCCAGACCGGTCACCGTCGCGCCTTCGCGCGCCATACTCTCGGCCAGAATGCCGCCGCCACAACCGACATCGAGCACCTTTTTGCCAAATAAACCGCCAGCACGCTCGGCAATATAGCCCAGACGCAGCGGGTTAATGCGGTGCAGCGGTTTGAACTCACCTTCCAGATCCCACCAGCGGGAGGCGACGGCTTCAAATTTAGCGATCTCTTCGTGGTCTACGTTATGGTTTACCGGCGATTTTTCGGCATTCATTAGCACTTCTACTCCGTAATTGGCAAGACAAACGAGTATATCAGGCATTGGATGTGAATAAAGCGTATAGGTTTACCTCAAACTGCGCGGCTGTGTTATAATTTGCGACCTTTGAATCCGGGATACAGTAGAGGGATAGCGGTTAGATGAGCGACCTTGCGAGAGAAATTACACCGGTCAACATTGAGGAAGAGCTGAAGAGCTCCTATCTGGATTATGCGATGTCGGTCATTGTTGGCCGTGCGCTGCCAGATGTCCGAGATGGCCTGAAGCCGGTACACCGTCGCGTACTTTACGCCATGAACGTACTAGGCAATGACTGGAACAAAGCCTATAAAAAATCTGCCCGTGTCGTTGGTGACGTAATCGGTAAATACCATCCCCATGGTGACTTGGCGGTTTATAACACGATCGTCCGTATGGCGCAGCCATTCTCGCTGCGTTACATGCTGGTAGACGGTCAGGGTAACTTCGGTTCCATCGACGGCGACTCTGCGGCGGCAATGCGTTATACGGAAATCCGTCTGGCGAAAATTGCCCATGAACTGATGGCCGATCTCGAAAAAGAGACGGTCGATTTCGTTGATAACTATGACGGCACGGAAAAAATTCCCGACGTCATGCCAACCAAAATTCCTAACCTGCTGGTGAACGGTTCTTCCGGTATCGCCGTAGGTATGGCAACCAACATCCCGCCGCACAACCTGACGGAAGTCATCAACGGTTGTCTGGCGTATATCGATGATGAAGACATCAGCATTGAAGGGCTGATGGAACACATCCCGGGGCCGGACTTCCCGACGGCGGCAATCATTAACGGTCGTCGCGGTATTGAAGAAGCTTACCGTACCGGTCGCGGCAAGGTGTATATCCGCGCTCGCGCAGAAGTGGAAGTTGACGCCAAAACCGGTCGTGAAACCATTATCGTCCACGAAATTCCGTATCAGGTAAACAAAGCGCGCCTGATCGAGAAGATTGCGGAACTGGTAAAAGAAAAACGCGTGGAAGGCATCAGCGCGCTGCGTGACGAGTCTGACAAAGACGGTATGCGCATCGTGATTGAAGTGAAACGCGATGCGGTCGGTGAAGTTGTGCTCAACAACCTCTACTCCCAGACCCAGTTGCAGGTTTCTTTCGGTATCAACATGGTGGCATTGCACCATGGTCAGCCGAAGATCATGAACTTGAAAGACATCATCGCGGCGTTTGTTCGTCACCGCCGTGAAGTGGTGACCCGTCGTACTATTTTCGAACTGCGTAAAGCTCGCGATCGTGCTCATATCCTTGAAGCATTAGCCGTGGCGCTGGCGAACATCGACCCGATCATCGAACTGATCCGTCATGCGCCGACGCCTGCAGAAGCGAAAACTGCGCTGGTTGCTAATCCGTGGCAGCTGGGCAACGTTGCCGCGATGCTCGAACGTGCTGGCGACGATGCTGCGCGTCCGGAATGGCTGGAGCCAGAGTTCGGCGTGCGTGATGGTCTGTACTACCTGACCGAACAGCAAGCTCAGGCGATTCTGGATCTGCGTTTGCAGAAACTGACCGGCCTTGAGCACGAAAAACTGCTCGACGAATACAAAGAGCTGCTGGATCAGATCGCGGAACTGTTGCGTATTCTTGGTAGCGCCGATCGTTTGATGGAAGTGATTCGTGAAGAGCTGGAGCTGGTTCGTGAACAGTTCGGTGACAAACGTCGTACTGAAATCACCGCCAACAGCGCAGACATTAACCTGGAAGATCTGATCACTCAGGAAGATGTGGTAGTGACGCTCTCTCACCAGGGCTACGTTAAGTATCAGCCGCTTTCTGAATACGAAGCGCAGCGTCGTGGCGGGAAAGGTAAATCTGCCGCACGTATTAAAGAAGAAGACTTTATCGACCGACTGCTGGTGGCGAACACTCACGACCATATTCTGTGCTTCTCCAGCCGTGGTCGCGTCTATTCGATGAAAGTTTATCAGTTGCCGGAAGCCACTCGTGGCGCGCGCGGTCGTCCGATCGTCAACCTGCTGCCGCTGGAGCAGGACGAACGTATCACTGCGATCCTGCCAGTGACCGAGTTTGAAGAAGGCGTGAAAGTCTTCATGGCGACCGCTAACGGTACCGTGAAGAAAACTGTCCTCACCGAGTTCAACCGTCTGCGTACCGCCGGTAAAGTGGCGATCAAACTGGTTGACGGCGATGAGCTGATCGGCGTTGACCTGACCAGCGGCGAAGACGAAGTAATGCTGTTCTCCGCTGAAGGTAAAGTGGTGCGCTTTAAAGAGTCTTCTGTCCGTGCGATGGGCTGCAACACCACCGGTGTTCGCGGTATTCGCTTAGGTGAAGGCGATAAAGTCGTCTCTCTGATCGTGCCTCGTGGCGATGGCGCAATCCTCACCGCAACGCAAAACGGTTACGGTAAACGTACCGCAGTGGCGGAATACCCAACCAAGTCGCGTGCGACGAAAGGGGTTATCTCCATTAAGGTTACTGAACGTAATGGTTTAGTGGTTGGCGCGGTACAGGTAGATGACTGCGACCAGATCATGATGATCACCGATGCCGGTACGCTGGTACGTACTCGCGTTTCGGAAATCAGCATCGTAGGCCGTAACACCCAGGGCGTGATCCTCATCCGTACTGCGGAAGATGAAAACGTAGTGGGTCTGCAACGTGTTGCTGAACCGGTTGACGAGGAAGATCTGGATACCATCGATGGCAGTGCCGCGGAAGGGGACGATGAAATCGCTCCGGAAGTGGACGTTGACGACGAGCCAGAAGAAGAATAATTTTACTTCTTCATGCCAAAAGGGAGCTATCTCCCTTGTTTGAATTGAAAAGTCCAGGCTGCAAAGTCTGGGCTTTTGTCGTATTAGGGCACGGTAAAGTTTGGCTGTGCCCGTAAAAAATGGCTGGCTATACACAAGGAATGTGGCAATGAGTGGTGAAAAAAAGGCGAAAGGCTGGCGGTTCTATGGTCTTGTAGGTTTTGGCGCAATAGCACTGCTTTCCGCTGGCGTCTGGGCGTTGCAATATGCTGGCAGTGGGCCAGAAAAAACGTTGTCGCCGCTGGTGGTGCACAACAATCTGCAAATCGATCTCAATGAGCCGGACCTCTTTCTCGACAGCGACTCTCTGAGCCAGCTTCCCAAAGATCTCCTCACCATTCCGTTTCTCCACGATGTTCTGAGCGAAGATTTCGTTTTCTATTATCAGAATCATGCCGATCGTCTGGGCATTGAAGGCAGCATTCGTCGTATTGTCTATGAACACGATCTCACGCTGAAAGATAAGCTCTTTTCGTCACTCTTAGATCAGCCCGCGCAGGCAGCGCTGTGGCACGATAAACAAGGCCATCTTTCACATTATATGGTGCTGATCCAGCGCAGTGGTTTAAGCAAACTGCTGGAGCCATTGTTGTTTGCCGCTACCAGCGACAGCCAGTTAAGCAAAACGGAAATCAGTAGCATCAAGATAAATAGTGAAACTGTTCCTGTTTATCAGTTGCGCTATAACGGCAATAACGCCCTGATGTTCGCGACTTATCAGAACAAGATGCTGGTGTTTTCCAGCACGGATATGTTGTTTAAAGATGATCAGCAGGATACCGAAGCCACGGCGATCGCAGGTGATTTGTTGAGCGGCAAAAAACGCTGGCAAGCAAGCTTTGGCCTGGAAGAGCGTGCTGCTGAAAAAACGCCAGTACGCCAGCGCATCGTGGTCAGCGCCAGGTTGCTGGGTTTTGGCTACCAGCGGTTAATGCCTTCTTTTGCTGGCGTACGCTTCGAAATGGGTAACGACGGCTGGCACAGTTTTGTGGCGTTAAATGATGAATCCGCCAGCGTAGATACCAGTTTCGATTTTACGCCGGTCTGGAACAGTATGCCTGCCGGGGCCAGCTTCTGTGTGGTGGTGCCGTATTCACACGGTATTGCCGAAGAGATGCTTTCGCACATCAGTCAGGAAAACGACAAGTTGAATGGGGCGTTAGACGGTGCCGCGGGGCTGTGCTGGTATGCAGACTCAAAATTGCAAACCCCGCTGTTTGTCGGTCAGTTTGATGGCACTGCCGAACAGGCGCAATTGCCAGGGAAACTGTTTACGCAAAATATTGGTGCGCACGAAAGCAAAGCGCCAGAAGGTGTTTTGCCGATAAGCCAGACTCAGCAGGGCGAAGCGCAAATCTGGCGTCGCGAAGTGAGTTCCCGATACGGTCAGTATCCGAAAGCGCAGGCGGCGCAACCCGATCAATTAATGTCGGATTATTTTTTCCGCGTGTCGCTGGCGATGCAAAACAAAACGCTGCTTTTCTCCCTCGATGACACGCTGGTTAATAACGCCCTGCAAACACTGAATAAAAACCGCCCGGCAATGGTGGATGTAATACCCACTGATGGCATCGTTCCGCTCTATATCAATCCACAAGGCGTGGCGAAACTGCTGCGTAACGAAACGTTGACCAGTCTGCCGAAGAATCTCGAACCGGTTTTTTATAACGCCGCACAAACTTTATTAATGCCGAAGCTGGACGCTTTATCTCAACAACCGCGTTATGTCATGAAGCTGGCCCAGATGGAACCCGGTGCCGCCTGGCAGTGGCTACCCATAACCTGGCAGCCGCTATGAGGCACGGGCTGCTGGCGCTGATTTGCTGGCTGTGTTGTGTTGTTGCCCATAGCGAAATGCTGAATGTCGAACAATCCGGGCTGTTTCGCGCCTGGTTTGTACGCATTGCACAAGAACAGCTCCGCCAGGGGCCAAGTCCACGCTGGTATCAGCAGGATTGTGCGGGCCTGGTGCGATTTGCGGCGAACGAGACGCTGAAAGTTCACGATAGTAAATGGCTAAAAAGTAACGGTTTCTCTAGCCAGTATTTGCCGCCAGAGATGACGCTAACACCTGGACAGCGTCAACTGGCGCAAAACTGGAATCAGGGGAACGGGAAAACCGGCCCCTACGTGACCGCGATTAATTTGATTCAGTACAACAGCCAGTTTATTGGCCAGGACATAAACCAGGCGCTGCCTGGCGATATGATTTTTTTCGATCAGGGCGATGCCCAGCACTTAATGGTCTGGATGGGGCGTTACGTCATCTACCACACCGGAAGCGCCACGAAAACTGACAACGGAATGCGCGCAGTCAGTCTGCAACAACTTATGACATGGAAGGACACCCGATGGATACCCAACGATTCCAATCCCAATTTCATTGGCATTTATCGTTTAAATTTTCTGGCGCGATAGCAGCGTGCTTGTCCCTGTCTCTTGTGGGAACAGGGCTTGCTAATGCTGATGATTCGCTTCCTTCCAGTAACTATGCGCCGCCCGCCGGGGGAACATTCTTTTTGCTTGCTGACAGCAGTTTTAGCAGCAGTGAAGAGGCGAAAGTGCGACTGGAAGCGCCGGGGCGTGATTATCGGCGCTATCAGATGGAAGAGTACGGCGGCGTGGACGTTCGCCTGTATCGTATTCCTGACCCGATGGCATTTTTGCGCCAGCAGAAAAACCTGCATCGCATTGTGGTGCAACCGCAATATCTGGGCGACGGGCTGAACAATACGCTGACCTGGCTGTGGGATAACTGGTACGGCAAATCTCGCCGCGTAATGCAGCGTACTTTCTCTTCTCAGTCACGGCAGAATGTGACTCAGGCATTACCCGAATTACATCTCGGCAATGCCATTATTAAACCTTCCCGTTATGTACAGAACAACCAGTTTTCCCCGCTGAAAAAATATCCCTTGGTGGAACAGTTCCGTTATCCACTATGGCAGGCTAAACCGGTCGAGCCGCAGCAAGGGGTAAAACTGGAAGGCGCATCCAGCAATTTCATCTCGCCGCAGCCGGGTAACATTTATATTCCTCTCGGCCAACAAGAGCCGGGACTGTACCTCGTCGAGGCGATGGTTGGTGGGTATCGGGCGACGACGGTGGTGTTTGTTTCCGATACCGTGGCGCTTAGCAAAGTGTCAGGCAACGAGCTTCTGGTGTGGACCGCGGGTAAAAAACAGGGTGAAGCGAAGCCCGGCTCAGAGATCTTGTGGACTGACGGTCTTGGCGTGATGACCCGCGGTGTGACCGATGACAGCGGTACCTTGCAGTTACAACATATATCGCCAGAACGTTCATACATTCTGGGTAAGGATGCTGAAGGCGGCGTTTTTGTCTCCGAGAACTTCTTTTACGAAAGTGAAATCTACAACACCCGCTTGTATATCTTTACCGATCGCCCGCTATATCGCGCAGGCGATCGTGTCGATGTTAAAGTGATGGGCCGCGAGTTCCACGATCCGTTGCATTCATCCCCCATCGTCAGCGCCCCGGCGAAGCTTTCGGTGCTGGACGCCAACGGCAGTCTGTTGCAAATCGTCAATGTCACGCTGGATGCGCGCAATGGCGGGCAGGGAAGTTTCCGCCTGCCAGAAAATGCCGTAGCCGGAGGTTATGAGTTACGTCTTGCTTACCGCAATCAGGTCTATAGCAGCAGTTTTCGCGTGGCAAACTACATCAAGCCACATTTCGAGATTGGTTTAGCTCTCGACAAAAAAGAGTTCAAAACTGGCGAAGCGGTCAGCGGCAAACTGCAACTGCTTTACCCGGATGGTGAGCCGGTAAAAGATGCCCGCGTGCAGTTAAGTTTGCGCGCTCAGCAATTATCAATGGTCGGTAACGATTTGCGTTATGCCGGACGTTTTCCCGTGTCGCTGGAAGGCAGCGAAACGGTGTCCGACGCCAGCGGTCATGTGGCGTTAAATCTCCCCGCCGCCGATAAACCGAGCCGCTATTTGTTAACCGTCTCCGCCAGTGACGGCGCGGCGTATCGTGTCACCACCACCAAAGAGATCCTCATTGAACGCGGTCTGGCGCATTACTCATTAAGTACTGCCGCACAATACAGTAATAGCGGCGAGTCGGTTGTGTTCCGTTATGCCGCGCTGGAATCTTCAAAACAGGTTCCTGTTACGTATGAATGGTTGCGTCTCGAAGACCGCACGAGCCATAGCGGAGAGCTACCGTCAGGCGGCAAATCCTTTACCGTCAATTTCGCTAAACCTGGCAACTACAATCTGACATTACGCGATAAAGACGGCTTAATTCTCGCTGGGTTAAGTTATGCCGTCAGCGGTAAGGGCAGCACGGCGCATACGGGTACGGTAGATATCGTGGCGGATAAAACGCTGTACCAGCCAGGCGAAACCGCGAAGATGCTGATTACCTTTCCGGAGCCAATTGATGAAGCATTATTGACGCTGGAACGCGATCGCGTGGAACAGCAGTCGCTGCTTTCGCATCCGGCAAACTGGCTAACGCTACAACGTTTAAACGATACCCAGTATGAAGCCCGGGTTCCAGTGAGCAATTCCTTTGCGCCTAACATCACTTTTTCGGTGCTGTATACCCGTAATGGTCAGTACAGTTTTCAGAACGCCGGGATCAAAGTTGCCGTTCCTCAGCTTGATATCCGGGTGAAAACGGACAAAACCCATTACCAGCCTGGTGAACTGGTCAATGTCGAATTAACCTCGTCGCTGAAAGGTAAACCTGTTTCTGCGCAGCTAACGGTAGGCGTGGTCGATGAAATGATCTACGCGCTGCAACCAGAAATCGCGCCGAATATCGGCAAATTTTTCTATCCGCTGGGGCGTAACAATGTGCGTACCAGCTCCAGTCTGTCGTTTATCAGCTACGACCAGGCGCTCTCCAGCGAGCCGGTTGCGCCTGGCGCAACTAACCGCAGCGAGCGGCGAGTAAAAATGCTTGAACGTCCACGGCGTGAAGAGGTGGATACCGCGGCATGGATGCCGTCACTCACAACCGATAAACAAGGCAAAGCGTATTTCACGTTCCTGATGCCTGATTCGTTAACCCGCTGGCGTATCACCGCGCGTGGGATGAACGGCGGCGGGCTGGTCGGGCAGGGGCGTGCTTATCTGCGTTCGGAAAAAAATCTCTACATGAAGTGGAGTATGCCAACGGTGTATCGCGTGGGCGACAAACCGGCGGCAGGACTGTTTATCTTCAGTCAGCAGGATAACGAACCGGTGGCGCTGGTGACGAAATTTGCAGGCGCTGAGATGCGCCAGGCGCTGACGCTGCACAAAGGGGCGAATTATATTTCGCTGGCGCAGAACATTCAGCAATCTGGCTTGTTAAGCGCAGAACTGCAACAAAATGGGCAAGTGCAGGACAGCATTAGCACAAAACTGTCTTTTGTGGATAACAGCTGGCCCGTTGAACAGCAGAAAAATGTCATGCTCGGCGGTGGCGAGAACGCGCTGATGTTGCCCGAGCAGGCTAGCAATATCCGGCTACAAAGTAGCGAAACGCCGCAGGAGATTTTCCGCAACAATCTTGATGCGTTAGTCGATGGACCATGGGGTGGCGTGATCAACACCGGTAGCCGTCTGATCCCGCTCAGTCTCGCCTGGCGTTCGCTTGCCGATCATCAAAGTGCCGCCGCTAACGACATTCGTCAGATGATTCAGGATAACCGTCTGCGGCTGATGCAACTGGCGGGGCCCGGAGCGCGCTTTACCTGGTGGGGTGAAGATGGCAATGGTGACGCCTTCCTTACGGCATGGGCATGGTACGCCGACTGGCAGGCCAGCCAGGCGATCGGCGTAACGCAACAACCGGAATACTGGCAGCATATGCTCGACAGCTACGCGGAGCAGGCAGATAACATGCCGTTATTGCATCGGGCGCTGGTGCTGGCGTGGGCACAGGAGATGAATCTGCCGTGCAAAACGTTGTTGAAAGGGTTGGATGAAGCTATCGCCCGGCGCGGAACTAAAGATGAAGATTTCTCTGAGGAAGACATCCGCGATATCAATGACAGCCTGATCCTCGATACACCGGAATCTCCACTGGCAGATGCGGTGGCAAACGTCTTAACCATGACGTTGCTGAAAAAAGCGCAGTTGAAGTCCACGGTGATGCCACAGGTTCAGCAATATGCGTGGGATAAAGCGGCAAACAGCAATCAGCCGCTGGCGCACACGGTTGTGCTGCTCAATAGCGGTGGTGACGCTACCCAGACGGCCGCTATTTTAAGTGGTTTGACCGCTGAGCAATCCACTATTGAGCGCGCGCTGGCCATGAACTGGCTGGCGAAATATATGGCGACAATGCCTCCAGTTGTTTTGCCTGCGCCTGCGGGCGCATGGGCTAAACATAAGTTAACTGGAGGGGGCGAAGACTGGCGTTGGGTTGGTCAGGGCGTGCCGGACATTCTCTCTTTTGGTGACGAATTATCGCCGCAAAATGTGCAGGTCCGCTGGCGTGAGCCGGCAAAAATGGCTCAACAAAGTAACATTCCGGTGACCGTTGAACGCCAGTTGTATCGGCTTATCCCTGGTGAAGAAGAGATGAGCTTTATTCTGCAACCGGTGACCAGCAATGAGATTGACAGCGATGCGCTGTATCTCGATGAAATTACGCTTACCAGCGAGCAGGATGCAGTTCTGCGCTATGGTCAGGTGGAAGTACCGCTCCCGCCGGGAGCCGACGTTGAGCGCACAACATGGGGCATTTCAGTCAATAAACCCAACGCCGCGAAACAGCAGGGGCAATTGCTGGAAAAAGCGCGTAATGAAATGGGCGAACTGGCCTATATGGTGCCGGTGAAAGAACTGACGGGAACGGTCACTTTCCGCCATTTGCTGCGCTTCTCGCAAAAAGGGCAATTCGTTCTGCCTCCTGCTCGTTATGTGCGTTCCTATGCACCTGCGCAGCAAAGTGTTGCGGCAGGGAGTGAATGGACCGGGATGCAGGTGAAATAAGTGAACTGGCGCAGAATCGTCTGGCTATTGGCGTTGGTTACTCTGCCAACGCTTGCGGAGGAGACGCCGTTACAACTGGTGCTGCGCGGTGCGCAGCACGATCAACTGTATCAGCTGTCGTCATCAGGCGTGACCAAAGTCTCAGCATTACCTGACTCGCTCACCACGCCGTTAGGGAGTTTGTGGAAACTGTATGTTTACGCCTGGCTGGAGGATACCCATCAACCGGAGCAGCCCTACCAGTGTCGCGGAAACTCCCCGGAAGAGGTTTATTGTTGTCAGGCTGGGGAGAGCATAACGCGCGATACCGCGCTGGTACGTTCCTGTGGGCTCTATTTTGCGCCGCAGCGGTTGCATATTGGCGCAGATGTGTGGGGGCAATACTGGCAACAGCGTCAGGCACCTGCGTGGTTAGCGTCTCTTACAACGCTGAAGCCAGAAACCTCGGTAACGGTTAAATCGCTGCTCGATTCATTAGCGACGTTACCTGCGCAAAACAAAGCTCAGGAAGTCTTACTGGATGTGGTGCTGGACGAGGCGAAAATCGGTGTCGCATCCATGCTCGGTAGTCGGGTACGGGTGAAAACCTGGAGCTGGTTTGCCGATGATAAACAGGAAATCCGCCAGGGTGGTTTTGCTGGCTGGTTAACCGATGGTACACCGCTGTGGGTTACTGGCAGTGGCACCAGCAAAACGGTACTAACCCGTTATGCGACGGTGCTTAATCGGGTTTTGCCAGTGCCGACGCAGGTTGCCAGTGGGCAATGTGTAGAGGTGGAGCTGTTTGCCCGCTATCCGCTGAAGAAAATCACAGCGGAAAAGAGTACGACGGCAGTAAAACCCGGCGTACTTAATGGGCGCTATCGTGTGACGTTTACTAATGGTAACCACATTACGTTTGTCAGCCACGGTGAGACGACCTTACTGAGCGAAAAGGGCAAACTGAAATTGCAGTCGCATCTCGATCGTGAAGAGTACGTTGCCAGAGTTCTGGATCGCGAGGCGAAAAGTACGCCCCCTGAGGCAGCGAAAGCCATGACCGTGGCGATTCGCACTTTTTTACAGCAAAACGCCAATCAGGAAGGCGATTGCCTGACCATCCCCGACAGCAGCGCCACGCAGCGTGTTTCTGCTTCGCCAGCGACCACGGGGGCGCGAACGATGACCGCCTGGACGCAGGATCTCATCTATGCAGGCGATCCGGTTCATTATCATGGCAGTCGCGCTACCGAAGGGACACTTTCCTGGCGGCAAGCCACGGCCCAGGCGGGGCAGGGGGAGCGTTACGACCAGATACTCGCGTTTGCTTATCCCGACAACAGCCTTAGCCGCTGGGGAGCTCCACGCTCAACCTGCCAGTTATTACCCAAAGCGAAAGCCTGGCTGGCGAAAAAAATGCCGCAGTGGCGGCGTATATTACAAGGCGAGACGGGGTACAACGAACCAGACGTGTTTGCGGTCTGTCGTTTAGTCTCAGGTTTCCCCTATACCGATCGGCAGCAGAAACGGCTGTTTATTCGTAACTTCTTTACGCTTCAGGATCGGCTGGATTTAACCCATGAGTATCTGCACCTGGCCTTTGATGGTTATCCCACCGGGCTTGATGAGAACTATATCGAAACGCTGACCCGACAATTATTAATGGACTAATGCTATGCGAAAGATTTTTCTTCCGTTGTTACTGGTGGCACTTTCGCCTGTCGCTCACAGTGAAGGTGTGCAGGAAGTCGAGATTGACGCACCGCTCTCTGGCTGGCATCCGGCAGAGGGCGAAGATGCCAGTTTTTCACAATCGATCAATTACCCGGCGTCGTCCGTCAACATGGCAGATGATCAAAATATCTCAGCGCAGATCCGCGGCAAAATAAAGAATTATGCTGCGGCGGGTAAAGTTCAGCAGGGCCGGCTGGTGGTCAACGGTGCCAGTATGCCGCAGAGAGTTGAATCCGATGGTTCATTTGCACGCCCTTATATTTTCACTGAAGGCAGCAACAGCGTGCAGGTCATCAGCCCGGATGGGCAAAGCCGACAAAAAATGCAGTTTTACTCAATGCCGGGTACAGGAACGATTCGTGCACGTTTACGGCTAGTTCTCTCGTGGGATACGGACAATACCGATCTCGATCTCCATGTTGTCACGCCCGATGGCGAACACGCCTGGTACGGTAACACCGTGCTGAAAAACAGTGGTGCACTGGATATGGATGTCACGACGGGGTACGGACCCGAGATTTTCGCCATGCCAGCACCAGTTCACGGGCGCTATCAGGTGTATATCAACTACTATGGTGGGCGCAGCGAAACGGAATTGACGACCGCCCAACTGACGCTGATCACCGATGAAGGATCGGTCAATGAGAAACAGGAAACATTTATTGTACCGATGCGTAATGCTGGCGAGCTGACGCTGGTGAAAAGTTTTGACTGGTGATCCATCCCTTCACACAACCTGGCTCTCTCTTTTTTCAGATAAGACTGCTGGGCGATCTGCCGACGCCAGGATATAACCATTAACAAGCGTCGGCAGATTGGTCATTTCTTATTTTTCGTACTGAGAACTGTCCATCTACTCCGGCTTTCCTGGTTAAGGCAATGGTTTCTAAGCGATACGCATTATTGCAATGGTGACAGAACATTGCGGTAACACGCTTTTACCGCTACCTTAACCACACTCCATCGGTCACCTGAGGCGGAGCTTCGCCCCTTTGAAATACCTTGCTTCTTTTCGTACAACCCTGAAAGCCTCGCGCTACATGTTCAGAGCATTGGCGTTAGTGCTCTGGCTGTTGATTGCTTTTTCATCCGTTTTTTACATCGTTAATGCGTTACATCAGCGAGAATCGGAAATTCGTCAGGAATTTAATCTGAGTTCCGATCAGGCTCAGCGCTTTATTCAACGCACCTCTGATGTGATGAAAGAGCTGAAGTACATCGCCGAAAATCGCTTATCGGCAGAAAACGGTGTGCTTTCCCCGCGTGGACGAGAAACGCAGGCGGATGTGCCTGCGTTTGAACCGCTGTTTGCCGACTCCGATTGTTCCGCAATGAGTAACACCTGGCGAGGTTCTCTGGAGTCATTGGCGTGGTTTATGCGCTACTGGCGCGATAATTTTTCTGCGGCTTACGATCTCAACCGGGTATTTTTAATCGGCAGTGATAACCTCTGCATGGCCAATTTCGGTCTGCGTGATATGCCAGTGGAACGCGATACCGCGTTGAAAGCTTTGCATGAACGCATCAATAAATATCGAAATGCACCACAAGATGATAGCGGCAGTAACCTCTACTGGATCAGCGAAGGTCCGCGCCCTGGCGTCGGGTATTTTTACGCGTTGACGCCAGTTTATCTGGCGAACCGGTTGCAGGCGCTTTTGGGTGTCGAGCAGACCATCCGGATGGAGAACTTTTTCTTACCGGGTACGTTGCCGATGGGGGTTACCATTCTTGATGAAAATGGTCATACCCTGATTTCGCTTACCGGACCAGAAAGTAAAATTAAGGGCGATCCTCGCTGGATGCAGGAACGCTCCTGGTTTGGCTATACGGAAGGGTTCCGGGAGCTGGTGCTGAAGAAAAATCTGCCACCCTCATCGCTAAGCATCGTGTATTCGGTGCCGGTTGATAAGGTGCTGGAACGCATTCGCATGTTGATCCTTAACGCAATTTTGCTGAATGTGCTTGCCGGAGCTGCATTGTTTACTCTCGCACGGATGTACGAGCGACGTATTTTCATTCCGGCGGAAAGCGACGCCCTGCGACTGGAAGAACATGAGCAGTTCAATCGCAAGATTGTCGCCTCCGCGCCAGTGGGTATCTGCATTTTGCGTACCGCTGATGGCGTCAATATTTTAAGTAACGAACTGGCGCATACCTATCTCAATATGCTTACGCATGAGGACCGCCAACGACTGACGCAAATTATCTGTGGGCAGCAGGTCAATTTTGTTGATGTCCTGACCAGCAACAATACCAATCTGCAAATCAGCTTCGTCCATTCGCGCTATCGTAATGAAAACGTGGCCATTTGTGTGCTGGTGGATGTTTCTTCGCGCGTGAAGATGGAAGAGTCGTTGCAGGAGATGGCACAAGCAGCGGAACAGGCGAGCCAGTCAAAATCGATGTTCCTTGCCACCGTCAGTCATGAGCTGCGAACGCCGCTGTATGGCATTATCGGTAACCTGGATCTGTTGCAAACCAAAGAGTTACCGAAAGGCGTCGATCGGCTGGTGACGGCAATGAACAACTCTTCCAGCCTGTTGTTGAAAATTATCAGCGATATTCTCGATTTCTCGAAGATTGAATCGGAACAGTTGAAGATCGAACCGCGTGAGTTTTCACCGCGTGAAGTGATGAACCACATCACCGCCAACTATTTACCGCTGGTGGTACGCAAGCAGTTAGGCTTGTACTGCTTTATTGAACCGGATGTGCCAGTGGCCTTAAATGGCGACCCGATGCGTTTACAGCAGGTCATCTCCAACCTGTTGAGTAACGCCATAAAATTCACCGATACCGGCTGTATAGTTTTGCATGTCCGCGCTGATGGCGATTATCTCTCTATCCGTGTTCGCGATACCGGCGTGGGGATTCCGGCGAAAGAAGTGGTGCGCTTGTTTGATCCCTTCTTCCAGGTCGGAACGGGCGTACAGCGAAACTTCCAGGGGACCGGTCTGGGTCTGGCGATTTGTGAAAAACTGATCAGCATGATGGACGGCGATATCTCGGTAGATTCAGAACCGGGAATGGGCAGCCAGTTTACCGTGCGTATTCCGTTGTACGGCGCTCAGTACCCGCAGAAAAAAGGCGTGGAAGGGTTGAGTGGTAAACGCTGCTGGCTGGCGGTCCGCAATGCGTCGCTCTGTCAGTTCCTGGAAACCAGTTTGCAGCGCAGCGGCATCGTCGTTACAACATACGAAGGGCAGGAACCGACTCCCGAAGATGTGTTAATTACTGACGAGGTAGTGAGTAAAAAATGGCAGGGTAGAGCGGTAGTGACCTTCTGTCGTCGCCATATTGGTATTCCGCTGGAGAAAGCGCCAGGGGAGTGGGTACACAGTGTGGCTGCCCCGCATGAGCTACCGGCATTGTTGGCGCGTATTTATTTGATCGAGATGGAGAGCGACGATCCTGCTAACGCTCTGCCGTCGACGGACAAAGCGGTCAGCGATAATGACGATATGATGATTCTGGTCGTGGATGATCATCCGATTAACCGACGTCTGCTGGCAGATCAGTTGGGATCGTTGGGCTATCAATGTAAAACCGCGAATGATGGTGTCGATGCGCTTAATGTACTTAGCAAGAATCATATTGATATCGTGCTTAGCGACGTCAACATGCCAAATATGGATGGTTACCGCTTGACGCAACGCATTCGTCAGTTGGGACTGACGTTGCCGGTAATCGGAGTAACTGCTAATGCGTTGGCTGAAGAGAAGCAGCGGTGTCTGGAGTCCGGTATGGACAGCTGCCTGTCGAAGCCGGTAACGCTGGATGTGATAAAACAGACGCTGACGGTATATGCCGAGAGGGTCAGGAAATCGCGGGAATCGTAGGACGGATAAGGTGTTTATGTCGCATCTGGCATTCAGTGCAAATGCCAGATGCGACGCTGACGCGTCTTATCTGGCCTACTTTAATGTAATCTGTTGAAATAATGGGAATCGTAGGCCGGATAAGGCGTTTACGCCGCATCCGGCATTCAGTGCAAATGCCAGATAAGACACTAACGCGTCTTATCTGGCCTACAGGTGATTAGTCTTTATCTGCCGGACTTAACGTCACAGAAGAGAGATAATTCAGCAGGGCGATATCGTTCTCGACACCCAGCTTCATCATCGCAGATTTCTTCTGGCTACTGATGGTTTTAATACTGCGGTTCAGCTTTTTAGCGATCTCGGTCACCAGGAAGCCTTCCGCAAACAGGCGCAGAACTTCACTCTCTTTTGGCGAGAGACGCTTGTCACCGTAACCACCAGCACTGATTTTTTCCAACAGGCGAGAAACGCTTTCCGGGGTAAATTTCTTCCCTTTCTGCAGCGCGGCGAGAGCTTTCGGCAGATCGGTCGGTGCACCTTGTTTCAGCACGATCCCTTCGATATCCAGATCCAATACCGCACTAAGAATCGCCGGGTTGTTGTTCATGGTCAGAACAATAATCGACAGGCTTGGGAAATGGCGCTTGATGTACTTGATTAAGGTAATGCCATCGCCGTACTTATCGCCAGGCATGGAGAGATCGGTAATCAACACATGCGCATCCAGTTTCGGCAGGTTGTTGATCAGTGCTGTAGAGTCTTCAAATTCGCCGACAACATTCACCCACTCAATTTGCTCAAGTGATTTGCGAATACCGAACAAGACTATCGGATGGTCATCGGCAATAATTACGTTCATATTGTTCATGTAATAGGCTACCTTGCTACAGCAAGCTCTTGACATAACTGTCAATGTCGCTGATGTATTTTTCTATTCCTGGAACATCCTTCTCACGAATCAGATGTTCCAGCGTTTCACATAACTGCTTGCCGGGTACCAGATTTAGCATGGCAAATACGCCTTTAAGACGATGAGCCGTTTGGGCTAACGCAGCAAAGTCACTGGTTGCTGCTTCAGTATACAGCCTCTTAACATCATCCGGTACTGTGTCTACAAAGAGCGCATAATAGCCGCTGGCATGGAGTTGCGCATTTTCATCTCCGCCCAGAGGCGATTCTGTCACCTCTTCCTGCGCCAGTTGCACTTCAATTAATTGTAAGACCGCTTCCTGCATAGCGTTGCTCATATTGAAGTTGACGCACAATTGACCAGGCCCAATTTCCCGTACGCCAGACTCATCATCGCTTAAAAGCAAGCCAGAGGCAGTAAGATTAGACGGATTATCCGTTAAAAAGATATCATAATCTTGACTAATTAATCTTTCATCGGGTGTGATACAGGTTGCACCCCAATTTTCTAACTGGCGAGTGACAATATTCCGAATTTCTGCCGAAGTAACATCCACCATTACGCAGACATCATCCAGTAAACGCTCTTCTTCCTCTTCAACTTCCGGGTCAGCGGCGAGCATTTTGATATGCACAGAGTAGCGTGTACCAAGCCCATCCCGCGTTTTGATGTTTAAATGACCGCCCAGTTTACGCGCCAGTTGATCGCTCAGCCAGAATGCCAGCGGGTCCGCCTTGCCATAGCGATCGTTTTGGGTCTGGTTGATAAACGGGAAGTGCAAATTATCCATTTCATGAATACTTACGCCTTCTCCGGTGTCCAGAATGCGGAATGTCAGGCGGTCTTCAGAGGACTCATCCTGATCAACCTCAAGGGTGATTTTTCCCAATTGCGTTGAGGTCACGGCATATTGCATCAGTAGCAGCAAAATACGTCGTAAGGCATCGCGATCGCCGCGGCGCATATCGTGTGCTTTCAGATGATTGTTAATCAGCAGTTGCAGACCTTTACGCTTGATGGCAGGCAACACTGAAGGCACAACTTCATCAATTAAATCCTGCACGGAGAACAGCACCGTCTCACTTTTCCAGCTATCATCCGCAAGCATGTTCGCTAACTGTATTTCATCAACCAGCCGCACCAGCACATCTGCCTGATTCGCCAGTTGTTTGCTTTCCGGGGCGTTGAGTTTAGCCGCGCTCTCCGCCAGGGACTGTGCAGGTTCTTTCAGCGCATCGCCAATGTTTTTCATAAAGGTCATCCGGCCCTGCTGGTTTTTCTCATACAGACGCTGCGCCTGCTTGAGTTTCTTGTTTACCAGCACTTCGCGATCCTGATCGCGAATAATGAAAATTTGTGTGCGCGGCGCGACCTGGCTGCGGAACATGCGGATCTCATACAGCTCGTTATTGATCGTCGCCTGAATAATCCCCTGATGCTGTTCCGCCATGGTGGTGATGTTTTGCAGATTCAAATGCGGCAGCAAATGATCGGCAATTTTGTTACTTATGACAGTGCGGTTCGATTCCTGATCGTGAACCAGCAGGCCGAGCGGCAGCAGTGAGACTATCTCTTCATTAATTGCCCGTAAAATGCGCAATTCGTTATTGACCGCCGTGCTGGGTAGACTTTCTGTACTGCGGCTGGAGAAATGGCGGAATGTGGTATAGCCAAATAACGCCAGCGCCAGCAAACCGATGTTCAGCAGCAGTGGCAGCAGAATGTTTTGCAACGTATCCAGCAATAAGGTGCCATAAGGAACCTGCCAGACCAGGCGCATATCGGTAGAGTTGAGTGCCGAGGAGATTTCAATCTTCGTACTGTTAAAGTGGATACTGACGCTATCCGTCCCTTCTTTCTCATTATCATTGTTTCCCGTTGCCGTCGCGTCTGGCTCAAGGCGGAAACTGTCCAGCGGCATACCCGGTGGGATCAAATCATTAATCGGCAGATCAAAAGCCACGACCGTTGCCAGATGTCCTGGCTGGTTAAAGGTAGTACGCAAGGTAAAGTAATGACCGTTCTGCCAGGCCAGGCGGCGCATGTTAGAAAAGCTTTCGCGTTCATCGAGGGCGTTGGCCTGTTGCAACATCTCTGCACGACGTGAATCAACAATGTCGCTGACGGTCGATTCTTTAAATCCGGAGGTGAGATCTTTAAGGGGTAGGGTTGAGATCAGCACCAGACTGTTATCCTGACCATTCAGGTAATACATCGACCACGGTACATTTTCTGCGCCCCACAATGTATCCAGATAAGTGGACATCCGCTGAGTCATCTCAAGCGTTGAGTTGTCGTGAGAGCCAAAGATTAACGCTTCCGTTTTGCGGCGTGGTTTCTCCAGATAGTAGACATCCTGTTTCAGGCGCGTCTCTTGTAAACCTTCGCCGGAGGAGGGGGAGGTCGTCGCGGCAATGTTGTCGTAGATCTGCCAGGTCACGTAACGCCAGTTATCGACGCGCTTTTGGATAGCATGGGTAATGTCGACAATCTGGTAACTTTTATCTTTCAGCCAGGCGTTAACGGCGCTTTGTACCATTACACCCATCGTCACCAGTAACACAATGATCAACAGTAAAAAGAAGCGGGTAATGCTCCCCGGTAGGAGTGAAAAGCGGGTCGTGGCCGTTGTCTCTTTCTGACGCATTCGTGTTTATGACCTGTTAAAACTTCGCGAAGTGATAGGGCAGTATAAAGGGTACAGTGTGAAATTCCAGACTCTTACCTGATTGATGATTCTCTATTCTCCCGTGATATTTATCATCCTGCATTGGGGGAAATAGATGTACAAGCGCCATTTTGCTGTACAAATAACCTACAAAAAGCCCAACAAAAATAATTGCAAATAAACAAAGATTGCTGGAAATTATGCGGATGTTAATTATTTGTGAAATAGTTAACAAGCGTTATAGTTTTTCTGTGGTAGCACAGAATAATGAAAAGTGTGTAAAGAAGGGTAAAAAAAACCGAATGCGAGGCATCCGGTTGAAATAGGGGTAAACAGACATTCAGAAATGAATGACGGTAATAAATAAAGTTAATGATGATAGCGGGAGTTATTCTAGTTGCGAGTGAAGGTTTTGTTTTGACATTCAGTGCTGTCAAATACTTAAGAATAAGTTATTGATTTTAACCTTGAATTATTATTGCTTGATGTTAGGTGCTTATTTCGCCATTCCGCAATAATCTTAAAAAGTTCCCTTGCATTTACATTTTGAAACATCTATAGCGATAAATGAAACATCTTAAAAGTTTTAGTATCATATTCGTGTTGGATTATTCTGCATTTTTGGGGAGAATGGACTTGCCGACTGATTAATGAGGGTTAATCAGTATGCAGTGGCATAAAAAAGCAAATAAAGGCATATAACAGAGGGTTAATAACATGAAAGTTAAAGTACTGTCCCTCCTGGTCCCAGCTCTGCTGGTAGCAGGCGCAGCAAACGCTGCTGAAGTTTACAACAAAGACGGCAACAAATTAGATCTGTACGGTAAAGTAGACGGCCTGCACTATTTCTCTGACAACAAAGATGTAGATGGCGACCAGACCTACATGCGTCTTGGCTTCAAAGGTGAAACTCAGGTTACTGACCAGCTGACCGGTTACGGCCAGTGGGAATATCAGATCCAGGGCAACAGCGCTGAAAACGAAAACAACTCCTGGACCCGTGTGGCATTCGCAGGTCTGAAATTCCAGGATGTAGGTTCTTTCGACTACGGTCGTAACTACGGCGTTGTTTACGACGTAACTTCCTGGACCGACGTACTGCCAGAATTCGGTGGCGACACTTACGGTTCTGACAACTTCATGCAGCAGCGTGGTAACGGTTTCGCGACCTACCGTAACACTGACTTCTTCGGTCTGGTTGACGGCCTGAACTTTGCTGTTCAGTACCAGGGCAAAAACGGTAGCGTAAGCGGCGAAGGCATGACTAACAACGGTCGTGAAGCACTGCGTCAGAACGGCGACGGCGTTGGCGGATCTATCACTTATGATTACGAAGGCTTCGGTATCGGTGCTGCAGTTTCCAGCTCCAAACGTACTGATGATCAGAACAGCCCGCTGTACATCGGTAACGGCGACCGTGCTGAAACCTACACTGGTGGTCTGAAATACGACGCTAACAACATCTACCTGGCTGCTCAGTACACCCAGACCTACAACGCAACTCGCGTAGGTTCCCTGGGTTGGGCGAACAAAGCACAGAACTTCGAAGCTGTTGCTCAGTACCAGTTCGACTTTGGTCTGCGTCCGTCCCTGGCTTACCTGCAGTCTAAAGGTAAAAACCTGGGTCGTGGCTACGACGACGAAGATATCCTGAAATATGTTGATGTTGGTGCGACCTACTACTTCAACAAAAACATGTCCACCTATGTTGACTACAAAATCAACCTGCTGGACGACAACCAGTTCACTCGTGACGCTGGCATCAACACTGATAACATCGTAGCTCTGGGTCTGGTTTACCAGTTCTAATCTCGATTGATATCGAACAAAGGGCCTGCGGGCCCTTTTTTCATTGTTTTCAGCGTACAAACACAGTTTTTTGGTGTACTCTTGCGACCGTTCGCATGAGGATAATCACGTATGGAAATAAGCTTTACCCGCGTGGCACTGCTGGCTGCCGCGCTCTTCTTTGTTGGTTGCGATCAAAAACCACAAACCGCCAAAACCCACGCTACTGAAGTTACCGTTCTTGAAGGCAAAACTATGGGTACCTTCTGGCGTGCCAGCATCCCGGGCATTGACGCCAAACGCAGTGCCGAACTTAAAGAAAAGATTCAGACCCAGCTGGACGCCGACGATCAGCTGCTTTCGACCTATAAAAAAGATTCCGCGCTGATGCGCTTTAACGATTCGCAAAGTTTATCGCCGTGGCCGGTAAGTGAAGCGATGGCCGATATCGTCACCACCTCGCTGCGCATTGGCGCAAGGACCGATGGTGCGATGGATATAACCGTCGGGCCGCTGGTGAATCTGTGGGGCTTTGGCCCGGAACAACAGCCGGTTCAAATTCCGAGCCAGGAACAGATCGATGCGATGAAAGCCAAAACCGGCTTACAGCACCTGACGGTCATTAATCAGTCGCATCAGCAATATCTGCAAAAAGACCTACCGGATTTATATGTCGATCTCTCCACCGTCGGTGAAGGTTATGCGGCGGATCACCTGGCACGCTTGATGGAGCAGGAAGGGATTTCCCGCTATCTGGTGTCGGTGGGCGGCGCGCTGAACAGCCGTGGTATGAACGGTGAAGGCCTGCCGTGGCGGGTAGCGATTCAAAAACCAACCGATAAAGAAAACGCGGTTCAGGCTGTGGTGGATATCAACGGTCATGGTATTAGCACCTCTGGCAGTTACCGTAACTATTACGAACTGGACGGCAAACGTCTTTCTCATGTTATCGATCCGCAAACCGGGCGTCCCATCGAACACAATCTGGTATCCGTGACGGTGATTGCTCCGACGGCGCTGGAAGCCGATGCCTGGGATACTGGCTTGATGGTACTCGGGCCGGAGAAAGCCAAAGAGGTTGTTCGCCGGGAAGGGCTGGCGGTTTATATGATCACCAAAGAAGGCGATAGCTTTAAAACCTGGATGTCACCACAGTTTAAAAGCTTCCTTGTCAGCGAAAAAAATTAAAGCGCAAGATTGCTGGTTTTTGCGTGATGGTGACCGGGCAGACTAAAGGCTATCCTTAACCAGGGAGCTGATTATGAAAAACGCCACATGCTTAACTGACGATCAACGCTGGCAATCTGTCTTAGCCCGCGACCCGAATGCCGACAGCGAATTCGTTTTCGCCGTGCGCACCACAGGCATCTTTTGCCGTCCGTCTTGCCGCGCCAGACATGCCTTGCGGGAAAATGTCTCCTTCTACGCAAATGCCTGCGAGGCACTCGCCGCCGGATTTCGCCCCTGCAAACGCTGCCAACCTGATAAAGCCAATGCCCAGCAACATCGGTTGGATAAAATCACCCACGCGTGTCGACTGCTGGAACAGGAAACGCCTGTAACGTTGGAAGCCTTAGCCGATCAGGTGGCGATGAGTCCGTTCCATCTGCATCGGTTGTTTAAAGCGACTACCGGAATGACGCCTAAAGCCTGGCAACAGGCCTGGCGCGCTCGCCGTTTGCGCGAATCGCTGGCGAAAGGGGAGAGCGTGACGACGTCTATTCTTAACGCCGGATTCCCCGACAGCAGCAGTTACTACCGCAAAGCCGATGAAACGCTGGGCATGACGGCTAAACAATTCCGTCACGGTGGCGAAAATCTGGCGGTGCGTTACGCGCTGGCTGATTGTGCGCTGGGGCGTTGCCTGGTGGCAGAAAGCGAGCGGGGGATTTGCGCGATATTACTGGGCGATGATGACGCGACACTAATCAGCGAGTTGCAGCAGATGTTTCCCGCTGCCGACAACGCGCCTGCCGATCTGATGTTTCAGCAACATGTGCGTGAAGTGATCGCCAGCCTCAATCAACGCGATACGCCGCTGACGTTACCGCTGGACATTCGCGGCACTGCTTTTCAGCAACAAGTCTGGCAGGCACTGCGCACGATACCTTGCGGTGAAACCGTCAGTTATCAGCAACTGGCTAACGCCATCGGCAAACCGAAAGCGGTACGGGCCGTTGCCAGCGCCTGTGCCGCCAACAAGCTGGCTATCATAATACCCTGTCATCGGGTGGTCCGTGGTGATGGCACACTTTCCGGTTACCGCTGGGGCGTGTCGCGTAAAGCGCAACTGCTGCGCCGCGAAGCTGAAAATGAGGAGAGGTAATGTTGGATCTGTTTGCCGATGCTGAACCGTGGCAAGAGCCACTGGCGGCTGGAGCGGTAATTTTGCACCGTTTTGCTTTTAACGCTGCGGAGCAACTGATCCGCGATATTAATAACGTTGCCAGCCAGTCGCCGTTTCGCCAGATGGTCACCCCCGGGGGATATACCATGTCGGTGGCGATGACCAACTGTGGGCATCTGGGCTGGACGAGCCATCGGCAAGGTTATCTCTATTCGCCCATTGATCCGCAAACAAATAAACCGTGGCCCGCCATGCCACAGAGTTTTCATAATTTATGTCAACGTGCGGCTACGGCGGCGGGCTATCCAGATTTCCAGCCAGATGCTTGTCTTATCAACCGCTACGCTCCTGGCGCGAAACTGTCGCTGCATCAGGATAAAGACGAACCGGATCTGCGCGCGCCAATTGTTTCTGTTTCTCTGGGCTTACCCGCGATTTTTCAATTTGGTGGCCTGAAACGTAATGATCCGCTCAAACGTTTGTTGTTGGAACATGGCGATGTGGTGGTATGGGGCGGTGAATCGCGGCTGTTTTATCACGGTATTCAACCGTTGAAAGCGGGGTTTCATCCACTCACCACCGACTGCCGCTACAACCTGACATTCCGTCAGGCAGGTAAAAAAGAATAAAAATAAGAATTATTATTGCTGTGCGCGCGAAGATGTTTAAACTGCGGGCTGTAATTCATTGTCCGGGTTTTCTGCATGGAACTTCTTGTACTTGTCTGGCGGCAGTATCGCTGGCCATTTATCAGTGTGATGGCGCTAAGCCTCGCCAGTGCGGCATTAGGCATTGGCTTAATTGCTTTTATCAATCAGCGCCTTATCGAAACGGCGGATACCAGTCTGCTGGTGTTGCCGGAGTTTCTTGGATTATTACTGCTGTTGATGGCAGTCACTCTCGGATCGCAACTGGCGCTCACCACTTTGGGGCATCACTTCGTTTACCGACTGCGTAGTGAATTTATCAAGCGGATTCTGGATACCCACGTCGAGCGCATTGAACAACTCGGTAGCGCCTCGTTGCTGGCGGGATTAACCAGCGATGTGCGCAATATCACCATTGCTTTTGTGCGTCTTCCGGAACTGGTGCAGGGGATCATTCTCACTATCGGTTCCGCGGCGTATCTGTGGATGCTGTCGGGCAAAATGTTGCTGGTAACGGCTATCTGGATGGCGATCACCATCTGGGGTGGTTTTGTACTGGTGGCGCGGGTGTACAAACATATGGCGACCCTGCGTGAAACCGAAGACAAGCTGTACACGGATTTTCAAACCGTACTCGAAGGGCGCAAAGAGCTGACTCTGAACCGGGAACGCGCCGAGTATGTGTTTAACAACCTCTACATCCCCGATGCGCAAGAGTATCGCCATCATATTATCCGCGCAGACACCTTCCATCTTAGCGCCGTGAACTGGTCAAACATCATGATGCTGGGCGCTATCGGCCTGGTGTTCTGGATGGCGAACAGTCTCGGTTGGGCTGATACCAACGTTGCTGCGACCTATTCGTTGACGCTGTTATTCCTGCGTACGCCGCTGCTTTCGGCGGTTGGCGCATTGCCGACGCTGCTGACGGCGCAGGTGGCGTTTAACAAGCTGAACAAATTCGCGCTCGCGCCTTTCAAAGCTGAGTTTCCGCGCCCGCAGGCTTTTCCCAACTGGCAAACGCTGGAGCTGCGTAACGTGACGTTTAGCTATCAGGATAACGCGTTTTCCGTTGGGCCGATTAACCTCACCATTAAACGTGGCGAGCTGCTGTTTCTGATTGGTGGCAACGGTAGTGGAAAATCGACGCTGGCGATGTTGCTGACGGGCTTGTACCAGCCACAAAGCGGCGAAATCTTGCTGGATGGCAAACCTGTCAGTGGCGAACAACCGGAAGATTATCGCAAACTGTTTTCGGCAGTGTTTACCGATGTCTGGCTGTTTGATCAACTGCTGGGGCCGGAGGGTAAACCCGCTAACCCGCAACTGGTTGAGAAGTGGCTGGCGCAGCTGAAAATGGCTCATAAGCTTGAGTTAAGCAACGGGCGTATTGTTAACCTGAAGTTATCAAAAGGGCAGAAAAAACGCGTGGCGCTGTTGCTGGCGCTGGCAGAAGAACGCGATATTATCCTGCTGGATGAATGGGCGGCGGATCAGGATCCACACTTCCGTCGTGAGTTTTATCAGGTGTTGCTGCCGCTGATGCAGGAGATGGGTAAAACTATTTTCGCTATCAGTCATGATGATCATTACTTTATCCACGCCGACCGCCTGCTGGAAATGCGCAATGGGCAACTTAGCGAGCTGACGGGCGAAGAGCGCGATGCCGCTTCGCGTGATGCCGTTGCCCGGACGGCATAATATTACGACGCTGACCTGGCGGACTGCTGCCGTCAGGTCAATATGCTAAAAATCCCTTCATTTCTAATAACCCTATAATTAATCAACGAAATTATAATGTTTCTAAAATTAGAATATAATTTATAAACATTATTTAAATGTTGTTACTTAAGTGTTACCGTTGATGCCGCGCAAATCTCACCTGCAATAAAGCGACTAAAAGTAAGGCATTAACAAGATGAAAAAAGTGACTGCCATGCTCTTCTCGATGGCCGTGGGGCTTAATGCCGTTTCGATGGCGGCAAAAGCGAAAGCGTCCGAGGAGCAGGAAACTGATGTACTGTTGATTGGCGGCGGCATTATGAGCGCCACGTTGGGGACCTATTTACGCGAGCTGGAGCCTGAATGGTCGATGACCATGGTGGAGCGCCTGGAGGGTGTCGCGCAGGAGAGTTCGAACGGCTGGAATAACGCCGGAACCGGGCATTCTGCACTGATGGAACTGAACTACACCCCGCAAAACGCCGATGGCAGCATCAGTATTGAAAAAGCAGTCGCCATTAACGAAGCATTTCAGATTTCCCGCCAGTTCTGGGCGCACCAGGTTGAGCGCGGCGTGCTGCGTACTCCGCGTTCATTTATCAATACCGTTCCGCATATGAGCTTTGTCTGGGGCGAGGATAACGTTAATTTCCTGCGCGCCCGTTACGCCGCGTTGCAACAAAGCTCGCTGTTTCGCGGTATGCGTTACTCTGAAGATCACGCGCAGATCAAAGAGTGGGCACCGTTAGTGATGGAAGGGCGCGATCCGCAACAGAAAGTGGCAGCCACGCGTACGGAAATTGGTACCGATGTGAACTACGGCGAGATCACCCGCCAGTTAATTGCTTCCTTGCAGAAGAAATCTAACTTCTCGCTGCAACTCAGCAGCGAAGTCCGCGCCCTAAAGCGTAATGACGATAACACCTGGACCGTTACCGTTGCCGATCTGAAAAACGGCACTGCACAGAACATCCGCGCCAAATTTGTCTTTATCGGCGCGGGCGGTGCGGCGCTGAAGCTATTACAGGAATCGGGGATTCCGGAAGCGAAAGACTACGCCGGTTTCCCGGTGGGCGGACAGTTCCTTGTTTCGGAAAACCCGGACGTGGTTAATCACCATCTGGCGAAGGTTTACGGTAAAGCATCCGTTGGCGCACCACCGATGTCGGTTCCGCATATCGATACCCGCGTTCTGGACGGTAAACGCGTAGTGCTGTTTGGGCCATTTGCCACCTTCTCAACCAAATTCCTCAAAAACGGTTCATTGTGGGATCTGATGAGTTCCACCACCACCTCTAACGTGATGCCGATGATGCACGTCGGGCTGGATAATTTCGATCTGGTGAAATATCTGGTGAGTCAGGTGATGTTGAGTGAAGAGGATCGTTTTGAAGCGTTGAAAGAGTACTATCCGCAGGCAAAAAAAGAGGACTGGCGTTTGTGGCAAGCGGGGCAGCGCGTGCAGATTATCAAGCGTGATGCCGAGAAAGGTGGCGTACTGCGTCTGGGTACTGAAGTGGTCAGTGACCAGCAAGGGACCATTGCCGCGCTGCTGGGGGCATCGCCAGGGGCGTCAACCGCCGCGCCGATTATGTTGGATCTGCTGGAAAAAGTATTTGGCGATCGCGTTTCCAGCCCGCAATGGCAGGCTACGTTGAAAGCGATCGTTCCGTCTTATGGACGCAAGCTGAACGGTGATGTAGCGGCAACAGAACGCGAGTTGCAGTACACCAGCGAAGTGCTGGGGCTGAAATACGACAAGCCGCAGGCAGCAGATAGTACGCCAAAACCGCAGTTGAAACCGCAACCCGTTCAAAAAGAAGTGGCGGATATTGCGTTGTAATGATGTGCCACATCCGGCATGGTATGCCGGATGTGGCGTATGCTGATAAGACGCGCCAGCGTCGCATCAGGCACCGGCTCGGGCGTTAGATGTCGGATGCGGCGTGACCGCCTTATTCGGCCTACGGGGTGCCGCACTTCACAGCATTTTAGCGAACTACCGCGTTGTCAATTTTCTCTTCCGCCTTCCAGACGCGGTACTTCACATCTACATTGTCTGGCGTATACACCACGATCGGCAGCTTGCTGTTGTAACGCAGCATTCCAGCATCGCCCAGATACGCGGTGACAAATTTCTTCTCTTTCTTGCCATCCGGGCAGGCCATCATCGTGGAAACCGGCGAGCTAACTTTATCAAAGACATAATAATCATAGCCCCAGCCTTCCAGCGTTTTGCTTTCCAGCTTCCCGCCGAGACGATGCAAATTGCAATCGACTTCCAGCGTCTGACCGATTAACAGTTCTACTTTCAGGGTAGATTCATCTTCTTGCGGGGTTAACTGAATCACCTGACGCTTCATCCCTTTTTCAGCTTGTGGATAAGGCGCGATTTTTTCCAGTGGCTGGACGCTTTCTGCCGCCCAGGCGGAAGTGGTAGCGAAAGCGGCAAACAATACTGCAGGTAGAATGGTCTTCATTTTTTTGCTTTCCTTCTTCATTTATAGGTTTTCACCGATGATGTCGCTGAAGGTTAACATATTCATCAGATTTATTAATTTGCTTTATGAATAACTTAAAGAACATTCAGACAATTTTACCTGCTCTTTTAGTGTTAAATTCTGATGAGGGAGCAAACCAGCAGAAATATCTCTGGTGAATTAATCGCTATATAAATATGTTTATAACCATTTGAAATGTGAGCAAAAGCCCGTTTTTGCCACGCTTCCCGCCACTCTTTTGATCCTGCTACAGGTTTTACCCCGATCGGGGTATGCATCTTTGACACATCCTTTAATATCTTAGCGGCTATAAAAATGGCTTATTAATTATGCGGTTTATTTGGTCGCTCTCAATTTTCAGAGCGCGTTAATGATGGAAGGTCAATGTGAAGATTGATGCATCCCGTCGGGGCATACTCACTGGTCGCTGGCGCAAAGCCAGTAACGGTATCCGTCCACCCTGGTCCGGTGATGAATCTCATTTTCTGACCCATTGCACCCGTTGCGACGCCTGTATTAATGCTTGTGAAAACAACATTCTGCAACGCGGCGCGGGCGGCTATCCGAGCGTTAATTTCAAAAATAACGAGTGCAGCTTCTGTTACGCCTGCGCGCAGGCTTGCCCCGAATCGCTATTTTCTCCGCGCCACACCAGGGCCTGGGATTTGCAGTTCACCATTGGGGACGCGTGCCTGGCGTATCAGTCAGTTGAATGCCGCCGCTGTCAGGATAGCTGTGAGCCAATGGCAATTATCTTTCGCCCGACGCTCTCCGGAATCTACCAGCCGCAACTTAATAGCCAACTTTGCAACGGATGTGGAGCATGTGCAGCCAGCTGTCCGGTATCAGCCATAACTGCGGAGTATCTCCATGCACACTAACTGGCAAGTTTGCAGCCTGGTCGTGCAGGCCAAAAGCGAACGAATTTCAGACATCAGCACCCAACTGAACGCCTTTCCCGGCTGTGAAGTTGCTGTCAGCGACGCGCCGAGCGGTCAGTTGATTGTGGTGGTGGAAGCAGAAGACAGCGAAACGCTGATCCAAACCATTGAGTCAGTACGCAACGTAGAGGGCGTGCTGGCGGTGTCGCTGGTTTATCACCAGCAGGAAGAGCAAGGTGAGGAAACACCATGAAACTCAGTCGTCGTAGCTTTATGAAAGCTAACGCCGTTGCGGCCGCTGCGGCGGCTGCCGGTCTCAGCGTGCCGGGCGTTGCCCGCGCCGTTGTTGGTCAGCAGGAAGCCATTAAATGGGATAAAGCGCCGTGCCGTTTCTGCGGTACTGGTTGCGGCGTTCTGGTCGGAACGCAGCAGGGGCGTGTGGTGGCCTGTCAGGGCGACCCGGACGCACCGGTTAACCGTGGCCTGAACTGCATTAAGGGCTATTTCCTGCCCAAGATCATGTACGGTAAAGACCGTTTGACGCAGCCGCTGCTGCGTATGAAAAACGGTAAATATGACAAAGAAGGCGAATTTACCCCAATCACCTGGGATCAGGCCTTCGATGTGATGGAAGAGAAATTCAAAACCGCCCTGAAAGAAAAAGGACCGGAATCGATCGGTATGTTCGGTTCTGGTCAGTGGACTATCTGGGAAGGTTATGCCGCGTCCAAGCTGTTCAAAGCGGGCTTCCGTTCGAACAACATCGACCCGAACGCACGTCACTGTATGGCGTCGGCAGTAGTTGGCTTTATGCGTACCTTTGGTATGGATGAGCCGATGGGCTGCTATGACGACATCGAGCAGGCTGACGCGTTTGTGCTGTGGGGCGCTAACATGGCGGAGATGCACCCGATCCTCTGGTCACGCATCACTAACCGTCGTCTCTCTAACCAGAACGTCACCGTGGCGGTGCTTTCTACCTACCAGCATCGTAGCTTCGAGCTGGCGGATAACGGCATCATCTTTACGCCGCAATCTGACCTGGTGATCCTGAACTACATCGCCAACTATATCATTCAAAACAATGCGATAAATCAGGACTTCTTCAGCAAGCACGTTAACCTGCGCAAAGGGGCGACGGACATCGGCTACGGTTTACGTCCGACCCATCCGCTGGAAAAAGCAGCGAAGAATCCGGGTTCTGACGCCTCCGAACCGATGAGCTTTGAAGATTACAAAGCCTTCGTTGCTGAGTATACGCTGGAAAAAACCGCTGAAATGACCGGCGTGCCGAAAGACCAGTTAGAACAACTGGCGCAGCTGTATGCCGATCCGAACAAGAAAGTCATCTCCTACTGGACGATGGGCTTCAACCAGCATACCCGTGGTGTGTGGGCCAACAACCTGGTCTACAACCTGCACCTGCTGACCGGCAAAATTTCCCAGCCGGGTTGCGGTCCGTTCTCCCTGACCGGGCAACCTTCTGCGTGTGGTACTGCGCGTGAAGTGGGCACCTTTGCTCACCGTCTGCCTGCGGACATGGTGGTGACTAACGAGAAACACCGTGATATCTGTGAGAAGAAGTGGAATATCCCGAGCGGCACCATTCCGGCGAAAATCGGTCTGCACGCGGTGGCACAAGACCGTGCGCTGAAAGACGGCAAGCTGAATGTTTACTGGACCATGTGTACCAACAACATGCAGGCCGGGCCGAACATCAATGAAGAGCGTATGCCGGGCTGGCGCGATCCGCGCAACTTCATCATCGTCTCCGATCCGTATCCGACAGTCAGTGCGCTGGCCGCCGACTTGATCCTGCCGACCGCAATGTGGGTAGAGAAAGAGGGCGCTTACGGTAACGCCGAACGCCGTACTCAGTTCTGGCGTCAGCAGGTACAGGCGCCAGGCGAAGCGAAATCGGATCTCTGGCAGTTAGTCCAGTTCTCCCGCCGCTTCAAAACTGAAGAAGTATGGCCGGAAGAGCTGCTGGCGAAGAAACCGGAACTGCGTGGCAAAACGCTGTACGAAGTTCTGTATGCCACCCCCGAAGTGAGCAAATTCCCGGTATCCGAACTGGCGGAAGATCAGCTGAACGATGAATCCCGCGAGCTGGGCTTCTATCTGCAAAAAGGGCTGTTCGAAGAGTACGCATGGTTTGGTCGCGGTCACGGTCACGATCTCGCGCCGTTCGATGACTACCACAAAGCGCGCGGTCTGCGCTGGCCGGTGGTGAACGGTAAAGAAACACAGTGGCGTTACAGCGAAGGTAACGACCCGTACGTGAAAGCGGGCGAAGGCTATAAGTTCTACGGTAAACCGGATGGCAAAGCGGTGATCTTCGCACTGCCGTTCGAACCGGCGGCGGAAGCACCGGATGAAGAGTACGACCTGTGGCTCTCTACCGGACGCGTTCTGGAGCACTGGCACACCGGCAGTATGACTCGCCGTGTGCCGGAACTGCACCGCGCCTTCCCGGAAGCGGTCTTGTTTATTCACCCGCTGGATGCGAAAGCGCGCGATCTGCGCCGTGGCGACAAAGTGAAAGTGGTTTCTCGCCGTGGCGAAGTGATCTCGATTGTTGAAACGCGCGGTCGTAACCGTCCGCCACAGGGCCTGGTGTACATGCCGTTCTTCGACGCCGCACAGCTGGTTAACAAACTGACGCTGGATGCGACCGATCCGCTCTCGAAAGAGACGGACTTCAAGAAGTGCGCAGTCAAACTGGAGAAGGTGTAAGCCATTATGTCCCGGTCAGCGAAACCTCAAAATGGTCGCCGCCGCTTTCTGCGCGATGTCGTTCGCACAGCAGGCGGGCTGGCTGCCGTGGGTGTGGCGCTGGGGTTACAACAGCAAACCGCACGCGCATCTGGCGTGCGGTTGCGCCCGCCCGGAGCCATAAACGAGAACGCCTTTGCCAGTGCCTGTGTGCGTTGCGGTCAGTGTGTTCAGGCTTGCCCTTACGACACCTTAAAACTGGCGACGCTGGCCTCTGGTCTGTCGGCGGGCACGCCATATTTTGTCGCACGGGATATTCCTTGCGAAATGTGTGAGGACATTCCGTGCGCCAAAGTGTGCCCAAGCGGTGCGCTGGATCGTGAGATTGAATCGATCGACGACGCGCGGATGGGGCTGGCGGTACTGGTGGACCAGGAAAACTGTCTCAACTTTCAGGGGCTGCGCTGCGATGTTTGTTATCGCGAATGCCCGAAAATTGATGAGGCCATCACCCTGGAGCTGGAGCGCAACACGCGTACCGGTAAGCACGCCCGCTTTCTGCCGACGGTTCACAGCGACGCCTGTACCGGTTGCGGTAAGTGCGAAAAAGTATGCGTGCTGGAACAACCGGCAATCAAGGTGTTACCGCTGTCACTGGCGAAAGGGGAGTTAGGTCACCATTACCGCTTCGGTTGGCTGGAGGGGAACAATGGCAAATCGTAAACGTGACGCCGGGCGCGAGGCGCTGGAGAAAAAAGGCTGGTGGCGCAGTCACCGTTGGCTGGTGTTACGTCGCCTTTGTCAGTTCTTCGTGCTGGGGATGTTTTTGAGCGGTCCGTGGTTTGGTGTGTGGATCTTACACGGTAACTACAGCAGTAGCCTGTTATTCGACACCGTTCCGCTGACCGATCCGCTGATGACGCTGCAAAGTCTTGCCAGTGGTCATCTGCCTGCCACGGTGGCGTTGACCGGTGCGGTGATTATCACCGTGCTCTACGCCCTGGCGGGAAAGCGATTATTTTGCAGCTGGGTCTGCCCGCTGAACCCGATTACCGACTTAGCGAACTGGTTACGCAGGCGCTTTGACCTCAATCAGTCTGCGACGATCCCTCGCCACATTCGCTACGTGCTGTTGGTGGTCATTCTGCTGGGATCGGCCTTAACTGGCACGCTCATCTGGGAATGGATCAACCCCGTATCTCTGATGGGGCGCAGCCTGGTAATGGGCTTCGGCAGCGGCGCGCTGCTTATTCTCGCGCTGTTTTTATTTGATCTACTGGTCGTTGAACACGGCTGGTGCGGGCACATTTGTCCGGTTGGCGCGCTGTATGGCGTGCTGGGTAGCAAAGGTGTGATTACCGTTGCGGCCACCGATCGGCAGAAATGTAACCGCTGTATGGATTGTTTTCATGTTTGCCCGGAACCGCATGTGCTACGTGCCCCGGTGCTGGATGAACAAAGCCCGGTGCAGGTCACCAGCCGCGATTGCATGACGTGCGGTCGCTGCGTGGATGTCTGTTCTGAGGATGTATTTACAATAACTACACGATGGAGTTCGGGAGCGAAATCATGAAAAGCCATGACCTGAAGAAAGCGCTGTGTCAATGGACGGCGATGCTGGCCCTGGTGGTAAGCGGCGCGGTTTGGGCGGCTAATGGCGTCGATTTTAGCCAGTCGCCGGAAGTATCCGGGACACAGGAAGGGGCCATTCGGATGCCAAAAGAGCAGGAACGGATGCCGCTGAACTATGTGAATCAGCCGCCAATGATCCCGCATAGCGTTGAAGGTTATCAGGTAACGACCAATACCAACCGCTGCTTGCAGTGCCACGGTGTCGAAAGTTATCGCACCACTGGCGCGCCGCGTATCAGTCCTACTCACTTTATGGACAGCGACGGCAAAGTGGGCGCGGAAGTGGCTCCGCGTCGTTATTTCTGTCTGCAATGTCACGTACCGCAGGCCGATACCGCGCCAATCGTGGGGAATACCTTTACCCCATCAAAAGGTTACGGGAAATAAGAGGTTATTATGGGAAATTCTGACCGTAAGCCTGGTCTGATTAAGCGCCTGTGGAAATGGTGGCGTACCCCCAGCCGTCTGGCGCTGGGGACGCTGCTGTTGATCGGTTTTGTTGGCGGCATCGTCTTCTGGGGTGGCTTTAACACCGGGATGGAAAAAGCCAATACCGAAGAGTTCTGCATTAGCTGCCACGAAATGCGCAACACGGTGTATCAGGAATACATGGATTCCGTGCACTACAACAACCGTAGCGGCGTCCGTGCGACCTGTCCGGATTGTCACGTTCCGCACGAGTTTGTGCCGAAGATGATACGCAAGCTCAAAGCAAGTAAAGAGCTGTATGGTAAAATTTTTGGCGTTATTGACACGCCGCAGAAATTTGAAGCTCATCGTCTGACGATGGCACAGAATGAGTGGCGGCGCATGAAGGACAATAACTCGCAGGAGTGCCGTAACTGTCACAACTTCGAGTATATGGATACAACCGCCCAGAAATCGGTTGCCGCGAAGATGCATGACCAGGCGGTGAAAGATGGGCAAACCTGTATTGATTGCCATAAAGGGATAGCGCACAAGCTGCCCGATATGCGTGAAGTCGAGCCAGGTTTTTAACAGGGTTATTGCGTGGGTATGCTTGAAGCCAGAGAGTTACTTTGTGAGCGGGATGAACGAACCTTATTTAGTGGCTTGTCATTTACGCTGAACGCAGGAGAGTGGGTACAAATCACCGGTAGCAACGGCGCGGGGAAGACAACGCTTCTCCGTTTGCTGACTGGGTTGTCTCGCCCTGACGCTGGCGAGGTTCTCTGGCAAGGGCAGCCCTTGCATCAGGTACGCGACAGCTACCATCAAAACCTGTTATGGATAGGCCATCAGCCGGGGATCAAAACCCGGCTGACGGCGTTAGAAAATCTGCACTTTTATCATCGCGATGGCGATGCCGCACAATGTCTGGAAGCCCTGGCGCAGGCCGGGCTTGCCGGATTCGAAGATATTCCGGTAAATCAACTTTCTGCCGGGCAACAACGCCGCGTCGCTTTAGCGCGTCTGTGGCTGACCCGTGCCACGTTATGGATCCTCGACGAGCCTTTTACCGCGATTGACGTTAACGGCGTCGATCGTCTGACCCAGCGTATGGCGCAGCATACGGAGCAGGGGGGGATTGTGATTCTGACTACCCACCAGCCGCTCAACGTTGCTGAAAGTAAAATTCGCCGCATTTCACTGACGCAAACGGGGGCCGCATGATGTTCTGGCGCATTTTCCGTCTTGAGCTGCGCGTAGCGTTTCGCCATAGCGCCGAAATCGCCAACCCGCTGTGGTTCTTCCTGATTGTAATTACCCTTTTTCCGCTCAGTATCGGTCCGGAGCCGCAACTGCTGGCGCGTATTGCACCGGGCATTATCTGGGTTGCTGCGCTGCTTTCATCCTTGCTGGCGCTGGAACGACTGTTCCGTGACGATTTGCAGGACGGCAGTCTTGAACAATTGATGTTGTTGCCGTTACCCTTGCCCGCCGTTGTGCTGGCGAAGGTGATGGCGCACTGGATGGTAACCGGTCTGCCGTTACTCATCCTTTCGCCACTGGTAGCAATGCTACTGGGAATGGATGTTTATGGCTGGCAAGTGATGGCGCTGACGCTGCTGCTGGGAACGCCTACGCTTGGCTTTCTCGGTGCACCGGGTGTGGCGTTGACTGTGGGACTTAAGCGCGGTGGTGTGCTGCTCAGCATACTGGTGTTACCGCTGACTATCCCATTACTCATCTTTGCCACCGCCGCGATGGACGCGGCTTCCATGCATTTGCCCGTTGACGGGTATCTGGCAATTTTAGGCGCGTTGCTGGCAGGCACCGCGACATTAAGTCCTTTTGCGACGGCGGCAGCGTTACGAATCAGCATTCAATAACGCTGGATTACTGATTTTTGTTCGAGTCTGGTATCGAAACTATGTGGAAAACACTGCATCAACTGGCGATCCCACCACGGCTGTATCAAATCTGTGGCTGGTTTATACCGTGGCTGGCAATTGCCAGTGTGGTCGTGCTTACCGTCGGCTGGATCTGGGGATTCGGCTTTGCTCCGGCTGATTATCAGCAGGGAAATAGCTACCGCATTATCTACCTGCATGTGCCTGCGGCGATCTGGTCGATGGGCATTTATGCATCAATGGCGGTGGCGGCTTTTATTGGCCTTGTCTGGCAGATGAAAATGGCCAACCTGGCGGTGGCGGCGATGGCCCCCATTGGTGCCGTGTTTACCTTTATTGCCCTGGTTACCGGCTCTGCATGGGGAAAACCGATGTGGGGCACCTGGTGGGTATGGGATGCACGTCTGACTTCTGAACTGGTGCTGCTGTTTTTGTATGTGGGTGTGATTGCCCTGTGGCACGCCTTCGACGACCGCCGTCTGGCGGGCCGTGCGGCAGGTATCCTGGTGCTGATTGGCGTGGTGAATCTGCCGATTATTCATTACTCCGTGGAGTGGTGGAACACCCTGCATCAGGGATCAACGCGGATGCAGCAAAGTATCGATCCGGCGATGCGTTCGCCGCTGCGCTGGTCGATTTTTGGCTTCCTGCTGCTGTCTGCCACGCTGACGCTGATGCGGATGCGTAATTTGATTTTGCTGATGGAAAAACGCCGTCCGTGGGTGAGTGAACTGATACTGAAAAGAGGCCGTAAATGACCCCTGCATTTGCTTCCTGGAATGAATTTTTCGCAATGGGCGGTTACGCCTTTTTTGTCTGGCTGGCGGTGGTGATGACCGTTATTCCGCTGGTGGTTTTGGTCGTGCACTCGGTGATGCAGCATCGCGCAATTCTGCGTGGTGTGGCGCAACAGCGGGCGCGTGAGGCGCGTTTACGTGCTGCGCAACAGCAGGAGGCTGCATGAATATTCGCCGTAAAAACCGCTTGTGGATTGCCTGTGCCGTGTTGGCAGGGCTGGCGCTGACTATCGGTCTGGTGCTATATGCGCTGCGCTCGAATATCGATCTCTTTTATACGCCGGGGGAAATTCTCTACGGCAAGCGTGAAACTCAGCAAATGCCGGAAGTCGGGCAGCGTCTGCGCGTTGGCGGGATGGTGATGCCGGGTAGTGTGCAGCGCGATCCCAATTCGCTGAAAGTGACCTTCACTATTTACGATGCTGAAGGCTCAGTGGATGTCTCTTACCAAGGCATTTTGCCGGATCTGTTCCGTGAAGGGCAGGGCGTTGTGGTGCAGGGCGAGCTGGAAAAAGGCAATCATATCCTCGCGAAAGAAGTGCTGGCGAAACACGACGAAAACTACACGCCGCCAGAAGTTGAGAAAGCGATGGAAGCTAACCACCGTCGCCCGGCGAGTGTTTATAAGGACCCAGCATCATGATGCCGGAAATTGGAAACGGGCTGCTGTGCCTGGCGTTAGGGATTGCGCTGCTGCTGTCCGTGTATCCGCTATGGGGCGTGGCGCGCGGAGATGCGCGCATGATGGCGTCTTCCCGCTTGTTTGCCTGGCTGCTGTTTATGTCTGTGGCTGGCGCATTTCTGGTGCTGGTCAATGCTTTCGTGGTCAACGACTTTACCGTCACCTATGTTGCCAGCAACTCCAATACCCAGCTTCCGGTGTGGTATCGCGTGGCGGCTACCTGGGGCGCGCATGAAGGCTCGCTCCTGCTGTGGGTGCTGCTGATGAGCGGCTGGACCTTTGCGGTGGCGATTTTTAGTCAGCGTATTCCGCTGGATATTGTGGCCCGCGTACTGGCGATAATGGGGATGGTCAGCGTCGGCTTTTTGCTGTTCATTCTCTTTACCTCTAACCCATTCTCACGCACGCTGCCGAACTTCCCGATTGAAGGGCGCGATCTTAACCCGCTGTTACAGGATCCGGGGCTGATCTTCCATCCGCCTCTGCTTTATATGGGGTACGTGGGTTTCTCGGTGGCGTTTGCTTTTGCCATTGCTTCTTTGTTGTGCGGGCGTCTGGACAGCACTTATGCGCGTTTTACTCGTCCGTGGACGCTGGCGGCGTGGATCTTCTTGACGCTCGGCATTGTGCTCGGTTCCGCATGGGCCTATTACGAACTCGGCTGGGGCGGCTGGTGGTTCTGGGATCCGGTAGAAAACGCCTCGTTTATGCCGTGGCTGGTGGGGACTGCGCTGATGCACTCACTGGCGGTCACTGAACAACGCGCCAGCTTCAAAGCGTGGACATTACTGCTGGCAATCAGTGCCTTCTCGTTGTGTCTGCTGGGGACTTTCCTGGTGCGTTCCGGCGTGCTGGTATCGGTACACGCGTTTGCCTCTGATCCGGCACGCGGTATGTTTATCCTCGCCTTTATGGTACTGGTGATTGGTGGTTCGCTGCTGCTGTTTGCCGCGCGTGGACACAAAGTTCGCTCACGCGTAAACAATGCGCTGTGGTCGCGGGAATCTCTGCTGTTAGCGAACAACGTTTTGCTGGTCGCCGCGATGCTGGTGGTATTACTGGGGACGCTGCTGCCGCTGGTGCACAAGCAACTGGGACTGGGCAGTATTTCGATTGGCGAACCGTTCTTCAACACCATGTTTACCTGGCTGATGGTGCCGTTTGCGCTGCTGCTTGGTGTCGGTCCTCTGGTGCGCTGGGGGCGCGATCGCCCACGTAAAATCCGCAATTTATTGATTATCGCCTTCATCTCAACGCTGGTGCTGTCGCTGCTGCTGCCGTGGCTGTTCGAAAGCAAAGTTGTGGCGATGACGGTGCTCGGCCTGGCAATGGCCTGCTGGATTGCTGTGCTGGCAATTGCGGAAGCTGCGCTGCGTATTTCACGTGGCACGAAAACCACCTTCAGTTATTGGGGAATGGTGGCGGCTCACCTGGGGCTGGCAGTGACAATTGTTGGCATTGCTTTTAGCCAGAACTATAGCGTTGAGCGTGATGTGCGCATGAAGTCCGGCGATAGCGTCGATATTCATGAATATCGCTTCACCTTCCGTGATGTCAAAGAGGTGACTGGCCCGAACTGGCGTGGCGGTGTGGCGACTATCGGCGTAACGCGCGATGGCAAGCCGGAAACGGTGCTGTATGCGGAAAAACGTTATTACAACACTGCCGGGTCGATGATGACCGAAGCGGCAATTGACGGCGGCATCACGCGTGACCTGTACGCCGCGCTCGGTGAAGAGCTGGAAAACGGCGCGTGGGCCGTGCGTCTTTACTACAAACCATTTGTTCGCTGGATTTGGGCGGGCGGGCTGATGATGGCGTTGGGCGGACTACTGTGTCTGTTTGATCCTCGCTATCGTAAGCGCGTGAGTCCGCAAAAAACTGCGCCGGAGGCCGTATGAAGCGCAAAGTATTGTTAATTCCGTTGATTATCTTCCTGGCGATTGCCGCGGCGCTGCTGTGGCAGCTGGCGCGTAATGTCGAAGGGGATGATCCGACCAATCTGGAATCGGCGCTCATTGGCAAGCCTGTGCCGAAGTTTCGTCTCGAATCACTGGACAATCCGGGGCAGTTTTATCAGGCGGATGTGCTGACTCAGGGCAAACCAGTGCTGCTTAACGTCTGGGCGACCTGGTGTCCGACCTGCCGTGCGGAACATCAATATCTGAATCAGCTTTCAGCGCAGGGCATTCGCGTGGTCGGCATGAACTATAAAGACGATCGCCAGAAGGCAATCAGCTGGCTGAAAGAGCTGGGCAATCCTTACGCGCTAAGCCTGTTTGATGGCGACGGCATGTTAGGGCTGGATCTCGGTGTCTATGGCGCGCCAGAAACGTTCCTTATTGACGGCAACGGCATCATTCGCTATCGCCATGCGGGCGATCTCAATCCTCGCGTCTGGGAAGAAGAGATCAAGCCGCTGTGGGAGAAATACAGTAAGGAGGCCGCACAATGAGGTTTTTATTGGGCGTGCTGATGCTGATGATCTCCGGCTCAGCGCTGGCGACCATCGACGTGTTGCAGTTTAAAGATGAAGCACAGGAACAACAGTTCCGTCAGCTCACTGAAGAACTGCGCTGCCCGAAATGCCAGAATAACAGCATTGCCGATTCCAACTCGATGATTGCCACCGACCTGCGCCAGAAAGTGTATGAACTGATGCAGGAAGGTAAAAGTAAGAAAGAGATTGTCGATTATATGGTGGCGCGTTACGGCAACTTCGTCACTTACGATCCGCCGTTAACGCCGCTGACCGTGCTGCTGTGGGTGCTGCCAGTAGTGGCTATTGGCATTGGCGGTTGGGTCATTTACGCCCGCTCGCGGCGTCGGGTACGCGTGGTGCCGGAAGCGTTTCCTGAACAAAGCGTGCCGGAAGGTAAGCGTGCCGGATATGTCGCTTATTTGCCGGGCATTGTGGTGGCGTTAATTGTGGCTGGCGTCAGCTACTACCAGACCGGAAATTATCAACAGGTGAAAATCTGGCAGCAGGCCACGGCACAGGCTCCGGCGTTGCTGGACAGGGCGCTGGATCCGAAAGCCGATCCGCTCAACGAAGAAGAGATGTCGCGCCTTGCGCTGGGGATGCGTACTCAACTGCAAAAAAATCCGGGAGATATAGACGGCTGGATTATGTTGGGCCGCGTTGGCATGGCGCTGGGTAACGCCAGTATCGCCACCGATGCATACGCTACTGCGTATCGCCTCGATCCGAAAAACAGTGATGCCGCACTGGGTTATGCTGAAGCGTTGACACGTTCATCTGATCCCAACGACAACCGCCTCGGCGGCGAACTGCTGCGCCAGTTGGTGAGAACGGACCATAGCAATATCCGTGTGCTAAGCATGTATGCGTTTAATGCCTTTGAGCAGCAGCGATTTGGCGAAGCCGTTGCCGCGTGGGAGATGATGTTGAAACTCTTACCTGCCAACGATACTCGCCGTGCGGTGATTGAACGTAGTATCGCGCAGGCGATGCAACATTTGTCGCTGCAGGAGAGTAAATAAAAAGAGGCCCGATGGTGATGCCATCGGGCTATTTTTATTGTGCCCCGCGTTGTTGCAGGAACAGAATGGTGGCCGCCACGCGTGAGCGGACATTGAGTTTACGCAGCAGATTGCGAATATGTACTTTTACTGTCTGCTCGGAAATATTCAATACCGAGGCAATCTGTTTATTTGACAGCCCCTGTGCCAGCTCGTGCAGAACATCCAGCTCGCGCTCCGTCAGCACGCTGAAGGGATCTTCTTCCGCGCCAAACATTTCACGTTCACGTAAGTACTGATTGACGCGTTCGCTAAAGACTTTGCTGCCTTTCGCTCCGGCACGAATCGCTTCCAGCAATACTTCCGGGTCGCTGTCTTTCAACAGATAACCGTCTGCGCCTGCGTCTATCAGCGCAAAGACATCGCTGGAGGCATCGGATACGGTCAGGATAATAATTTGCGCGGTAACGCCATCCCTGCGCAAGGCATTGAGGGTATCCAGGCCACTCATACCTTTCATATTGAGATCCAGCAAGATCACGTCGATATCCAGTCTATTCGCCAGATCGATCGCGCTCGCGCCGTCGCCCGCTTCGGCGACCACTTCAAAGCCAGGATCAAGCTCCAGTAACTGACGAACACCGCGTCGCATAAGTGGATGATCATCCACAATCATCACCTGAAAAGGCGTTGCTTCAGGCATAGTAGTCTCCTGAGGTTTTATTAGAATCATTATGTTTGAGCGTAGCGTTGGTAACGCTACCAGGCGCGTGAATGTTACCCCATTTTATGTATGGACATGTAGTGAAAACTACAACCTTGTCGTTCGCTTTGGCATCATTTTCATTATAAAGACGGAATTTTGCATCAGCTTCTCATCAAGAAAAACAACTAAAAAATCAATCACAATACTTGTGCATTTCTTTAAACAGTTTTTAAAAACTGACTCCGGGTATGGAGCTATGGGTATTTTCCGTACCCAATGCTTTTAACAGCAATTAATTTCATAGGATGAAAGCTCAATTCATCAATCTGGTTCTGTTTCTCTTTGTCGTTCCGCAATATCTGTTCTGGTGGCTACAGCGTTATATTCACCCATAGCATTGGCATCAACAGTTGAGTATGGTGAGACAGTTGATGGTGTTGTCCTGGAAAAAGATATCCAGCTGGTTTATGGGACCGCCAATAATACGAAAATCAATCCTGGCGGAGAACAGCATATAAAAGAATTTGGTGTAAGTAGTAATACTGAAATTAAAGGAGGGTATCAGTACATTGAAATGAATGGTACCGCAGAATACTCAGTATTAAATGACGGTTATCAAATTGTTCAAATGGGTGGCGCGGCAAACCAGACTACCCTCAATAATGGTGTGCTACAGGTTTATGGCGCAGCGAATGATCCCACGATTAAAGGCGGGCGCTTAATCGTTGAAAAAGATGGGATTACCGTCCTTGCCGCTATCGAAAAGGGAGGATTACTGGAGGTTAAAGAGGGGGGATTAGCGATTGCGGTAGATCAGAAAGCAGGCGGTGCTATTAAAGCAAGCACGCGGGTCATGGAGGCATTCGGAACAAACCGTCTCGGTCAGTTCGAAATCAAGAATGGTATTGCTAACAATATGCTGTTGGAAAACGGCGGAAGTTTGCGAGTTGAAGAAAATGACTTCGCTTATAATACTACTGTAGATAGTGGCGGCTTACTGGAGGTTATGGATGGCGGGACTGTAACTGGCGTTGATAAAAAAGCAGGCGGAAAATTAATTGTCTCAACGAATGCGCTGGAAGTGAGTGGTACAAACAGTAAAGGCCAATTTAGTATAAAAGATGGTGTGTCAAAAAATTATGAACTGGATGATGGTTCCGGGCTCATTGTTATGGAGGACACGCAGGCCATTGATACTATCCTTGATGAGCATGCCACTATGCAATCGCTGGGAAAGGATACTGGTACGAAAGTGCAGGCAAATGCGGTATATGATCTCGGTCGATCAGATCAGAATGGAAGTATCACGTATTCCTCAAAAGCCATTTCTGAAAATATGGTTATCAACAATGGCCGCGCTAACGTCTGGGCTGGCACAATGGTTAACGTTTCAGTCAGAGGGAATGATGGCATTCTTGAGGTCATGAAGCCGCAAATAAATTATGCACCCGCAATGTTGGTGGGTAAGGTAGTGGTTTCTGAGGGCGCTTCTTTTAGAACGCATGGTGCCGTGGATACCAGCAAAGCGGACGTTTCGCTCGAAAATAGCGTATGGACCATCATTGCCGATATCACTACGACGAACCAAAACACCCTCCTCAACTTAGCCAACCTTGCGATGTCTGACGCAAATGTGATTATGATGGATGAGCCAGTGACTCGTTCATCAGTGACGGCAAGTGCGGAAAATTTCATTACGTTGACCACCAATACCCTGTCGGGAAACGGCAATTTTTATATGCGTACCGATATGGCTAATCATCAGAGCGATCAGCTCAACGTCACCGGTCAGGCAACAGGTGATTTCAAAATATTCGTGACGGACACCGGTGCCAGCCCGGCAGCAGGAGATAGCCTTACACTGGTAACAACGGGCGGCGGTGATGCTGCATTTACGTTGGGCAATGCCGGAGGCGTTGTTGATATCGGTACGTATGAATATACCTTGCTGGATAATGGCAACCATAGCTGGAGTTTGGCAGAGAATCGCGCGCAAATTACCCCTTCAACCACTGATGTGCTGAATATGGCGGCAGCACAACCGCTGGTATTTGATGCAGAACTGGACACCGTGCGTGAGCGTCTTGGTAGCGTAAAAGGCGTTAATTACGATACGGCGATGTGGAGTTCGGCAATTAACACCCGCAACAACGTGACCACTGATGCGGGCGCTGGCTTTGAGCAAACATTGACCGGGCTGACGCTCGGTATCGATAGCCGTTTCTCCCGTGAAGAAACCAGCACAATTCGCGGCTTGTTCTTTGGTTACTCTCATTCTGATATTGGTTTTGATCGCGGCGGCAAAGGCAATGTCGATAGCTATACCCTGGGGGCTTATGCCGGTTGGGAGCATCAGAACGGTGCCTATGTTGATGGAGTGGTGAAAGTTGACCGTTTTGCCAACACCATCCATTGCAAGATGAGTAATGGGGCAACAGCGTTTGGCGATTACAATAGTAACGGCGCGGGTGCTCATGTCGAGAGCGGGTTCCGTTGGGTTGACGGATTGTGGAGTGTTAGACCCTATCTGGCCTTTACCGGCTTTACCACAGATGGTCAGGACTACACGTTATCAAACGGCATGCGCGCGGATGTGGGAAATACCCGGATATTACGCGCTGAAGCGGGAACGGCGGTAAGCTATCACATGGACCTGCAAAACGGTACGACGCTGGAACCCTGACTGAAAGCCGCCGTGCGTCAGGAATACGCCGATTCTAACCAGGTGAAAGTTAATGACGATGGCAAATTTAATAATGATGTGGCTGGAACCCGTGGCGTTTATCAGGCTGGGATAAGGTCATCGTTTACCCCGACGTTAAGCGGTCATTTGTCAGTCAGCTATGGCAATGGCGCAGGGGTAGAATCGCCGTGGAATACTCAGGCGGGTGTGGTCTGGACGTTCTGATAACAAAAAATAAACAGGCTGTGATGTGTCACGGTCTGTTTATCGAATTAATTGCAGATATAAAAAAAACCAACCGTAAAGGTTGATTTTTTCTTGGGATTTTTGGTCCACGAGAGTAGTTTAATTGAGCCTGCAACTGTATGATTTTAAAGATGTAGATTAATTGAGTTTTGAAATCGTATATCCAAACGTATAACTAAAATGATTTGCTGCAAAAATGTACAGCTTTAACCGTTATCATTTTCCGGCTATTCGCTATGAAGCTGGCTGGTGGATAAGCACGGATAACCTGACATCTACAGCCGCCTTAAAAGCTGAACCCGACAAGCATATCGGCATCATGCCCACCAGCGTGACGCATTTTTTTAATTGCGCGGGCGTAAAAATTTGACGGGGCGGACAGTTCCATAAGTAATGGATTGCAGGAATTTCGCCCCCCCTCCTGAATGCAATTTTTCGTATATATATACAAAACCACCCGTCCCACCTGTCCCGCCTGTCCCACTGGCACCTAACAAATTGATTTTGTTAGAAATAAATTAGGTAAGGTGGGACAAGTCCAGGCTGTTTTGGGACAAGTTGGGGGGGGAGGTGGGACAAGTCGAGCGAGTGAATCAAGCCGTGTTAGCGCGGTAAAGCGACAGTGCCGCCGCAATTTTGCGTTGTCGGGAGGCCACCGTAACAGCCACCATACGCGCACAATCTTCGGTGGTAACGCAATCCAGACGTGCGCAACATCCCCAGATAGGAAATCATTACCTAGCACAGCTAATTGCGCCAGAATCGATTACAGCGCGTTTCTGTGGCATTCAAGAACGGCTATCACTAGTGTATTGATATGTAATCCGCATATGAGTTTAAGCAACAAAATGATCCCCTTTCGAAAAAGGCACTAACCGTTTTTTCCGAAATGATCCGTTGGTGATTTTGTAACTTATTGTTTTATAGATGTAATTTTAAACTTGATAGGGTTATAAATAGGGGACGCTTTTGTCAAGAATTGCAAATAATGCTCATTTATTGTTCTTTGTTTGTTTGTTTTCTGTTCGTTGATGGGGGATCATTTTGCACTTTTTGGGGGATCATTTCGGAGGGGTGGGGCTGGCAACACGCCAGCACCCTCGATGCGTTTGTTTTTAGCAGTACTCCCAGTCTGTGGCTAGTAGGCTCTCAGGAGATAGCGTAACGCTATCCTCTGTGACGGGATTCAACGCAATCAAATCGTTTCCGCGCCGTTCGAGAAAGACGATGTACGGAAGATGCCAGGCACTGCGGCGAGCTGGCACGCGTCGGCCTGGATGCAACTTGTCGAGAATATCCACCAGCGAAACGTTCATGTGATTCAAAAAACTCCTGAAACGCTCTACAACTCAATAACACAAAAAATAATGCAGAACTGCCACTATAAAACCTTGTCTGTCTGGTAGTTCCGCCAGACAGATTTTGCGATTTCTATCCCCATATCCGCCTGTGTGCGGTGTGCTGCCTCTCTCAAGCTCCCGAAATTATCCAGCATGACGGGCGAACGTGCTGCCTTGTGGATACATTTCGCGCGACGCTTTACTGCCTGTTCGCGCTCCTTATCGGTGTTCACCTGTTGCATGACCTCAGCCCATCGGGCCGCCGCTCTCCGGTACAGGCCTTTAGCCTCCAGATCTTCCGCTTTGCTGTCGTGAATCATACTCATACGCCAGCTTGCTCCTTGTTCGACTTACGTTTGCGCTTCTCTTTCAGTGCCATCAGTCGTGCTTCCGCGTCCTGCTGTTCCTGTTGTGTCACCTCGCCGCATGGCTGGCTATTCAGATCGTAACGCACGCCACCAGCCATTAAGGCACGGTAATAACGCGGAGAATGAGCATAAGATGCTAGCGCCGCACGTAATGCCCCTGACCCAAAAGCCAGCGCCCTGACGGCAATATCCTGTATCAGGTCTTCAAATATTCCTACCTTAAGCGGCTTCGGTGATTCCAGGCTGAATAATTCAGGCCATAGTTCAATAAGACGGTTAACGCGCCTGCGGTTTTTGCCCTGGCGTTTGGTCATATGCCGCCACGGTGTCGCCCCTGTGGGCTTCTGTTTGCGGCTCTGCTGTGCGTTCTGATTGCCGGGTATCACTTTATGCGCTGATGTGGTTTTATCCAGCTGCTGTGTCGTCTGTGTCTTTTTCTGTGGTATGCCGTAAATGCCTTTCGGTTTTCTGCTAATAGTCAGTGTAGTCATTATTTGTTAACCTCTGTTAGTGAATCCACTGGCAGTTAAAATGGTATTTCGTCCTCATACGGGTCATCCTGCTGGCCCGTCTGCTGCTTTGTTCTGTTCAGTGCGTCAGTAGCCTGCCCTTGCTGTCCTTTCCTGCCTCCTGGTCGCACGGTTCGCGCACTGATTACGCTGTCTGCGATGACCTGCCAGCCCTGCCGCATTTCCCCGTTCTGGTCTGTCCACTGGCTTATCTGCATGTTACCCGCCACGCTCACCAGTTCGCCTTTCTGGTGTTTTGCCAGTGCATCGGCCTGTCTGCCAAACGCCAGGACGGATAACCACATCGTCGCTGTTCCGTCATATGCCTGACTGCACGGAAGGGGAACAGCCATACTCACCAGCGCCATTGGTGTTCCCTTGCTGGTGGTTTTTAACTGCGGGTCAGCCACCAACCGCCCGTAAGCTGATATTTGTGCCGTCATATTGTCTGCTCTCCGGTTTTAAATGTTGGTTGGATTTTTAATGTCCACCAGCCAGGCAAAAAATAACGCCTGCTGACTTGTCCCAAAATGCTCCTAACTTGTCCCAAAATCACCTTAACTTGTCCCGCTCTTGTCCCACTTTTTCTGATATTACCCAATATAATTCAGTATGTTATGTGTGTTTCTCACAGGTTGGGACAGGTGGGACAAGAGTCTTTAAACCTACACGCGAGAGATTAACCACCTTCATCATCATGATCCTGTGCAAGTAAAAGGCCGTACACCCTTAGTCGTGCCCCCTTCATGTGCTTAAGACGTGGTGTTCTGATTTGCCATCCTTCCCCGCTGGCTGGCTTTTTCAGCATTCCGGCTTCGTGAAGGGCTCTTGCTACGGCATCCTTGTTAAATCCCTTCGCCACATGCGATTTAAATGGCTCCGGCAGGACGTAAAACAAAACAGGCTCACCGTAACGCCCCTCGCTTTCCCTGTAGCCGTACAGTTCTGAAATCGGCAGGCTTGCAGGGTCATAATTGACAGGCGCAAACCTGCTCATGCCGTAGGCAGTAAGAAATGCCTCTGCCTGTTCAATAATCTGCCTGTGTTCCTTGTTACCCGTGCCGAACTCCTTCACCCAGGCATTAAAGTTATGCTGAATGGCATCACAGCACGTCTGAACATTCCAGCCCGTAACATGACCGGACAGCACAAGCGCGGCCTCCAGTATGGCGAATCGTTCCCCTACGCGATGAACCTGTTCGCCGTAGCTCTCCGGTATTAGGTTGCGCCACCGTTCACGGCACGCCCTTACCGTGTCCTTAGCCTCCTGCTGGTGGGCTGCCAGCCATTTAACCCATTCACGACCCGCCGCCCCGTGGTTTTCTGTCCAGGCGGCTTTTAACGCGTCTGCGTGCGCCTTTCCTGTGCTGTATTCGTGAAACTGCGTAGACTTCTCCATCGGCACGTTAAGCAACCTGACAAGCTGCCCCGCCTTGACTTTTATCCCCTCACTTTTGAGGAATGTTTCAACATCCATTTCTCCGGTACTGATCGCCACCGTGCGCCAGTGTTTTATCTCCCGGTTGCCGCCGTCCTTCGCCCCCTGTAATTTCCCGGAACCGTTAAACAGCGTATAGGCTGACGTGGACACCTCCCGCGCGTTTCCGGCCTGGCCTATTTCATCCAGGGGTAACAGCCCGTCGTTGTGCGCCTCTGCCTCGTTAGCGATACCTAACGCTGTGCCGTACCAGGTCAGCCGTTGCGCGTCCGGCTCTCCCCATAAACTTGATGCGATGTTCTGTGTGGTGGTTTTCCCTGCCGATGATTGTTCGAAAAGATGTACCCCGAAGCCGTCAGCGCCCACCAGCCCGATTAATGGTGCTGATAACGATACCGCCACACCCAGCATCATGGACGGATTACCACCAGCCAGTCGCGCCACTGTATCGCGCCAGCCCTCTGTCGTTCCTGCTACGGAATAACCATTAACGGCAGCCGTTTTTCCGGTAAACAGGATCGGTTTTTCAGACTCACCAATGACTGAACCGTCCGGCATGATGTACGCGCCAAAATGCCACCCCGTTGTTGTGCTTAACTGCCATTCCTCATGGTTTCCGTTTAACTGCATCCAGTCAGCCAGGATAGCCCTGTATTTGCCGTTGGTTGTCACATTGAGTCCGTGGTCTTTCAGCAGCCGCCAGCCGTCACGGTCGCCAATGCCACCGCACGGGATCGCCATTGTGATGACTTCATGATTTGCTAATTTTTTCCAGCGCATCACGCGGTAATGCTCTTTACCGATCGTTCCCGTTCCCAGTAGTTCAAGCGGGGAACATAACCACGCCTCAGGCCGGATAATTTCGCCTGACTGTTTGTCAACTTTGGGCGTTACCCAGAAAACACCATCGGCGCGACTTTCAACGCGGGGTTTTAATTCATCATCGCCCTGGCTTTCTGTGATTTTTTTCTTTAAGGGCAACACCAGACTTTCCCCGCGCTCGTATTCGTCTTTGAGGCGAGGCAACTGGTCGGATAAATCCGCCGGGCTGGTGTCAGTTATCCCCGCATATTCGTATACGGTCTTCACGCCAGCCACAGCCAGCAATGTGACGATCTGTGTAAGGCTACGTTCAGTGATGTGCCCTGCGCGGTAAACACGCACACACTGACGGCTATCATCAATAATCTGATAACCGGTAATATCTTTCAGGTGTTCATCTGACAGAACGACAGGCGGCACATTGTCGGCGGCAATATGCTTACCTGCCCATTCCTGCCACTCTTTCGCATGGCTCCACGCATCACTACCCGCAAAAATGATAACCTCCGTCATTTTGTCGGCTGGCTGGTGCTTTAAGTTCGGTGCGCGTTTCATTTCTTGCCCCCAGTAACCAGCATTTCGCGGATTTTGCGGATATATCTTGCTGCACGGTTCTGATTTACGGTTTCACGATGATCCACCAGCGTAAAATCACGCTGGAACTGATAAACAGGCATCACGCAGTCATATTCGTATCCTTCACGGCGGTAGGTCATGCGTCGTTCACTCACGCCCTTAATCATTACCGTGCTGCCGTATTTATCGCGGTAAATATCGCCGTGCATGAATTCAGGACGAGTTTTACCGCTGGCAGTAAAGCCAGAATTTTTTGCTTTCATTTATCGAATTACGTTTTTGTTAAAGCTGTATTAATGAGATTAATGAACTGTCGCCACTTCAATTACGGCACGGATCATCACCTGCGTGAACCCACAGCCGATTAACTCTTCTTTCAATATTGCGATAGCTGCATTAACGCTGGTGGCGTTCACGTTTTGCTGATTATCAATAACGTGGCCTTGATGATTTACAGCGCGTGCGGTTATCTGAAATCGCTTAAGCATGCCTCACCCCCTGACGAATACGGGCAGCGAATACAGCAACACAGCCGGACGGGCAACAGTTACGCGCTTCTCGTTCGGTTGATTCCTCGACGTGAACAACACGGGAATCAGTCGGATTAAAGATGACAAAGCGCCAGATAAATGTGTTTTGAGAATGTTCGAGGGTAGGGGTAGTAGCCATTTGGCAGCCTCCTGTAACGTTGGGATATACCCACCGCCGGAGGTGGTAAGCTCGATGGCGGTGGACTGTACAGGGTTACCACAACTGGTGTTACAGGAAACCAGCCTGACCGAAGTCAGCCCCATACAGCCCACCATTGATAAGGCGTGCGCGTGCGCCGATACAAAAAAAGACGCCTGGCGCGTCTGTATCGCCTGTAACTCCAGCGGGGTGGTAATCCCGACACCCGTTTTATGAGGTGCGCAGGGAGTATATCCCGTTTTCTTGCTCATGTGGTCGGATGTGTTGAAGGTGTGCCCACCACACAAATCACATTGCTCACCAGCCGGAAATATGGCATTGTTGGCGATGCATTCAAGTTTAATATATGCCTTCTGGCGACCCTCTGCGGTCGCCTTTGTTTTATTCGTAAGCAACATATTTCTTTTGTTGTTTAAGCTATGCGATTGTACGTTTCCGTTTAAAACGGAAGTGCTATTAGTTCAATTAATTCGTTCGTACGGTTTGAACTGAATAATAACATCAGCCATAATTTTTTATGGTTGAACGAAAACCTGCCCCTGTTTGGGCATTTTTGCCAGTATTCATAATGTTCTCTCTTAATTGTTTTGTTGCTTGATAGTAATCAGGCCAGCGTTAATCACACTTATGCTTCACGAGTTTCTCTCTCACGTTCTTTCAACCAGGCGAGTACCTCATCTTCATACCAGCCAATGCGACGCAGCCCGATACGGAATCCTTTGGGGAACCCGCCTTTGTTAACCATCTCCGTTAGGGTCGAATCAGATTTAATGCGTAGCAAGGCCTTTACCTCTGGTCGTAAAAGAATAGCCCTCATCCTATTTCTCCTCTGGACAGCAAAATATCGCTTTTTGAATGAAAATAACGGTAAGTAATGTAATAAGCATACAAATCTATAAAAAAGACAGTCAAGAATTATTTAATAAGAGCTATGTGATTGGTTATTTTTTAATTTTCTAACATAAAAAGAATTTAAATGTTTCTCAAAATGAGACAGTATTGAGAAAGTAATGAGACACAAATTAGCTCCTAACTGATACCAATTAGGAGCTAATAATTTTTTAAATATTTTATTTTATTCCGCGTAATCCTCTGTGCCCGCTGGCGATGGTTGTTCCGGTTGCGGCTGCTTCCACAAAATCACCCCACCAGCACATTAACACTTTACGTTTTTCCAGGTAGTTGCTTCGGTTGTATGCCCGTCTAACTTCGTTTGTGTCCACGTGGGCTAGTGCGGCTTCGATCACGTCAGGTTCAAATCCTTCTTCATTCGCCGCCGTGCTGAATATTGCGCGTAGTCCGTGAGATACCAGCACACCAGCGTAACCCATTCGTCGTAATGCTGCGTTTGCTGTCTGGCTGCTCATTGATTGCACTGGATTTTTAAGACTTGGGAAAACATGCTCCCTTCGTGCGCTAATCGGCTTCATGGCTTCAAGCACTGCCATCGCCTGAGCGCAAAGGGGGATCACATGATCACGGCGCATCTTCATGCGTCCGGCTGGTATCGTCCAGGTTGCCGCCTCAAGGTTGATTTCTTCCCACCGTGCGGCGGAGGCTTCGGCTGGGCGGGTTGCGGTTAACAACTGCCACTCAATCAGCAATCTGGTTTGCCGTTCTATGCTGGCGATCGATAAATCGTGCATTAGCTGCGGTAGTTGTTCCGGTCGGATGGTTGGCATGTGCTTTTTGGTGGGGGAAGGGAATGCCTTGCGAACGTTCGCGGCGGTGTTGATGTCAATCAGTCCACTGTTGGCAGCAAAATCCATCACTTCATTGATGCGCTGTAAAACGCGTTTCAGTGTTTCCAGGTTGCCACGTGCCTTGATGGGCGTGAGTATCTCAACAAAGCGGCGAGCGGTGAGAGTATCTATCGGTGTGTTTCCGATATACGGGAATACATATTTCTCTAGCGAGCGCCAGATGTCCTTGATCGTATTGTGGGCGAGATTCTGGTTTTTTTTCATTTCGTACCACAATGCGGCCACATTTTCGAACGTGTTGCCCTGTCGTCGAGCCTCTGCTTCGAGTTTTTGCCGTTCGTATTCCTGCGGGTCGGTTCCTGCCGCAATTAACGTCCTGTACTCGCTACGGCGTTTTCTGGCATCAGCCAGGGAGACTTCATCAAGCGAGCCCAAACTAATGATTGTTCGTTTTTTGTTCGATGGTCGATAGTAGTTGAATCGCCATAGTTTCGAACCAGACGGCTTAATAACGAGAAAAAGCCCGCCGCCATCCTGTAGGGTGTATTCTTTTTCCGCTGGTTTAGCTGCTTTGATCTGTGTGGTGGTGAGTGGGGTCGCCTTTCTTGCCATACGTTTATGAATCCACGGGAAAAAACAGGTTCTAGTTATACGGATTTAGCTATGCGCCAGCCCGTATAACTAAACATATAACTAAAAAAAACGGCTGAAAACCACTGTTACCGTCGAATAACGATGACTAAAAACAATAAAAAAACCCGCTATTCAATGAATTAGCGGGCTTATTTCATAAAAACGATAATTAATAATGGGCGATTTGGTCGGCACGAGAGGATTTGAACCTCCGACCCCCGACACCCCATGACGGTGCGCTACCAGGCTGCGCTACGTGCCGACTCGTGGCTGCTAATACTACCGTTTTCCACACCGATTGCAAGTAAGATATTTTGCTAACTGATTTATAATTAATCAGTTAGCGATAAAACGCTTCTCGTCTGTCAGCACTTGCAATAACAAACTTAACTGTGGTTTTTCATCTTTCACTCTTTCACCACGTAAGTTGTAAGTGCGGTATTTACCGTTATTGTTCAGCACCAGCGTCTTTTTCGGGGTGGTAATTGCCAGCGTATCGTTATCCGCTGCAGTAACCCAGTAATGACGGCGTTGAGGGTTGAACAAATCCTGACCTTGCGAATATTCGCTGGCAGGTGTGCTGACATGTAGCAGGCGTTGCATCAGCGTCGTCATCAGATCGGTATGATCAGTCAGAGCATTAATACGCTGCGCCGGCGTGCCTGGCCAGTGAATCACTAATGGCACCTGCAGATGACCGTGGGACCAGTCAAAGGTTTCTTCGTCTTCGCTCAGCGGAATACCCCGACCGGCAGTGATAATCACCACCGTATTGTCCAGTTTGCCAGAATCACGCAGTGCATTGAGCACGCGGTTGATCTGGTCATCGACATTGCCTGCCGCCCGGCTATATTTCCGTGCAAATGCCTGCTGATTGCTGTCGTCAATGTTAGTGCCATTGAAAGAGACCCACGAGAACCAGCGGTTATCTTCTTGTGCGTAGCGGCCCAGCCAGTTGATCCACTGCGTGGCGGTCTGCTCGTCGGATTGGGTGCGTACGCTCGGCATCGAGAAATCTGACAACAATGCCTGGCGATACAGCGGGCTGGTAAAGCCATCTGATGAGAATAATCCCAGCTGATAGCCTTGCTGATTAAGCGCAGTAATTAACGCCGCAGGGGTACGGGTCGACAGAATGCCGTCCATATAGCTCGGCGAGATGCCATAGAACAGGCCAAAGATGCCGTTGTCTGTAGTGTTGCCGGAGCTCATATGGCGCGTGAACGAAATATTTTGCTCAGCAAAACCTGCCAGCGCAGGCATCTGCTTCTCGAAGCGTGAGTAGTTCAGGCCATCGACAGTAATCAACAGCACATTCTGCCCGGTGCCCATATCGCGATAGCGCAGTTCGCTTAACGGATACTGAACGGAAACGGCGTCTGGATTACCTTGCTCAATAAGACGGCGTTGATACTCCTGCGCATCAAGCAGACCATGCTTCTCAAGAAAACGTCGCGCCGTCATCGGGTACGAAAGCGGCAGGTTAGCGCGCTGCATGGTGATCGGGCGATAGAAGTTGGCATCGGCCCAGATATACACCACATGCGAGGCGATAAAGGCGATAAATAAGAATGCGGCCAGCGGGCGCGCGAAGCGCCGACGACGCGTCAGGCTGCGCAGCTTTTGCCAGCTCCACGTCGCAAACACCAGTTCAAGCAATAAAATAACCGGCACGCTGATGAACATCAGCTGCCAGTCGCGCGCCATCTCATTTTCGTCTGGGTTGATAACCAGTTGCCAGACGATGGGATTAAGATGGAGATGGAAACGAGTAAAGACTTCGCTATCGATCAGTAATAGCGTCATTCCCGCCGTTGCCAGAATGACGGACAAAAACCTCATCAGCCTCTGGGAGCCGACGATAAAGGTCAGCGGGAAGAGGATCAGCAAGTAGGTGGCGAACACCAGGAAGCTGAAATGGCCGATAATGCTTACGTAGGAATAAATGCGACCAGCAAGCGTTGTCGGCCAGTCGGCGATAAACAGGTAACGGCTGCCAATGACGAGCGAAAGCAGAATATTGAACAGTGCAAACCAGTGCCCCCAACTGACCATCTGGGAGACTTTTTCACGGTAGCGCTGACGATGAGTTACCATAACCTGTTATCTGTTTCCCTTAGTGCGCTTTGTCTTCGTTGATAGAGGACTGTAAGGCGCGGGCAAAAGAGTTGGCAATTGCCTGGCGTTGGGCCGGGGCAATGCTGGTATTGATAAGGTTAGTGACCATGTTGCCTAACACCATCAGGGAAAGGTCGGTCGGAGCCTTATGTTTTTCCAGTACGTTGAGCAGCTCTGCGAGCAATTGTTCAACCTGTTCATCACTGTAGCGGGAAATTTGTGGCATAAATCGAAATCAGTTAGTTGATGAAAGGGCAACATATTACCGTAGCAACGGTTTTTTTTCTGCTTTTTTATGCGTTAAATCATTCTCGTTACGCTGCCTTCTGTAAAATGACCGCCATCTTTTATTGCGTCGCTTAACCGGCGGTGGTTGAATACCGCCCGGTCTTAAAGGAGAGTTTATCATGAGTCTGGATATCAACCAGATTGCTCTGCACCAGCTTATCAAGCGTGATGAGCAGAACCTTGAGCTGGTGTTGCGCGATTCATTGCTGGAACCGACAGAAACCGTCGTTGAGATGGTGGCAGAACTGCATCGGGTCTATAGCGCCAAAAATAAAGCTTACGGCTTGTTTAGCGAAGAGAGTGAACTGGCGCAGACGCTGCGCTTACAGCGTCAGGGCGAAGAGGACTTTCTGGCATTTAGCCGCGCGGCAACCGGGCGCCTGCGTGACGAATTAGCGAAATATCCTTTTGCTGACGGTGGATTCGTGCTGTTTTGCCACTACCGTTATCTGGCGGTGGAGTATCTGCTGGTGGCAGTTCTGAGCAACCTGAGCAGTATGCGCGTTAACGAAAATCTCGACATCAATCCAACCCATTATCTTGATATCAATCATGCGGATATTGTTGCGCGTATCGATTTAACCGAATGGGAAACCAATCCAGAGTCCACCCGCTATCTCACTTTCCTGAAAGGGCGAGTAGGGCGCAAAGTGGCGGATTTCTTTATGGATTTCCTCGGGGCCAGCGAAGGGTTAAACGCGAAAGCGCAAAACCGTGGGCTGTTGCAAGCGGTTGATGATTTCACTGCCGAAGCACAACTGGATAAAGCAGAGCGACAGAACGTGCGCCAGCAGGTTTATAGCTACTGTAATGAGCAGCTGCAGGCAGGCGAAGAGATCGAACTGGAGTCGCTGTCGAAAGAGCTGGCAGGCGTCAGCGAAGTGAGTTTCACGGAGTTTGCGGCTGAAAAAGGCTACGAACTGGAAGAGAGCTTCCCGGCAGACCGTAGCACACTGCGTCAGTTGACGAAGTTTGCCGGTAGCGGCGGTGGCTTGACTATTAACTTTGATGCGATGCTGTTAGGTGAACGCATCTTCTGGGATCCGGCAACCGATACCCTGACCATTAAAGGCACGCCGCCGAATTTGCGTGACCAATTGCAGCGCCGGACGTCTGGCGGCAATTAATCGGTTTTGTGTTCTGAATGCCAGATGCGGCGTGAACGCCTTATCTGGCCTGCAAAAAATAGCAATACCGTAATCAGGCATAATCTGCAGATACAAAAAACCCCGCCGGAGCGGGGTTTTTTACAACTTATTCAGCAATTAAGCGCGAACGAAGTCGATGTGCTGCAGCTTCGGTTTGTACGGGTGACGCTGTACGTCCTGAGCTTTAACTTTGATTTCTTTACCGTCAACAACGATGGTCAGAACTTCGCTGTAGAATTCAGCTTTAGCTTGCATGTTCATGACTTTGTCGTGATCCAGCTCGATAGCCAGCGGCGCTTCTTTGCCACCGTAGATGATTGCCGGGAACTTGTTAGCGGCACGCAGGCGGCGGCTCGCACCCTTACCCTGCTCTTTACGTACTTCTGCGTTGATAGTAAACATTTCTTTCTCTCTTAAATTAATCCTGCTACAGGCGACCCAGCAACAGGTAAGTGATCTGCTTTGCGTATGCAAAAGCGGGCGAGATTCTATACTCAATCGCTTTATACATCAATCAAAACTACCATTAACCGCGTAATTCGTGCGCCCGACGAAAACGACCTTCGTAATCGAACACTTTTTCACGCACTTGCCAGTACTGACCTTTCATGCGGGCAACGACAAAATCCGGGTGTCGCAATAAGGCTTGCTGGGCGAGGATATCGGCGGCGGTGATCCAGCGCAGAGGGATGCCCGGTGTGCGCGTATGCGGGCGGATAAAAAGCTGCTCGAAGGCAGTTCGCTGGGCGGGCGTTTGCAGACGGAAACGCTCACTCACATCCGCGCCGTCTTCATCGTAATAGGTGATTTTCAACCATTCGCCTTTCTCGTCGTGCTCATGCTGCAAAGACATGCCGCTACAGCGTAATACCAGCGCATCTTTCAGTCGTAGCGCCGCTTTTAACATATCATCCGGATCAACCAGTACCGTGTCACATTCGCGGCAGCGGCGAGCGGCAATATCATTTTCTGCGTTACATTGCGGGCAATTTTTAAAACGGAAACGGAAGTCACACTGTTCGCGATGACCGTCGTCATCTTCAAACCATCCCTGACAGCGGCGACCAAAGTGTTCAATCAATGTCCCGTCGGCGGTCGTTTTCCCCCAAAAGGTGTTGGCAAAACCGCAGGCAGGGCAGAAAACCTGTACCGGAACGTTGTCACTTTTGCCTTTCGGTGTACCAACTTCCGGCGCGTAGAGATCGTGAGGATTACCCGCATAATCAAGAATTAAACAATCAGTCTTGCCCGGAGCGAGACGCAGACCGCGCCCGACAATTTGTTGGTAAAGACTCACTGATTCGGTAGGGCGCAGAATGGCGATAAGATCGACGTGCGGGGCGTCAAATCCGGTGGTCAGTACTGCGACGTTGACCAGATAGCGAAAACGCTGGGCTTTAAAATCTTCAATTAACACATCGCGCTCAGCGCCGGGGGTGTCGCCAGTAATCAGTGCAGCATCTTCGGCGGGTAGTAATCCCACAATCTCTTTTGCGTGTTCAACGGTGGCGGCGAAAATCATCACCCCTTTGCGCGTTGCAGCAAACTCCATAATCTGGCTGATGATGTGCGGGGTAATACGTTGTTGTTTTTTTAGCTCGCGGTTGAGATCAGCTTCGCTGAACAGCCCGTTACTCTGTGCCTGCAAGCGGCTGAAATCGTATTGCACTACTGGCATATCCAGTCGTTCTGGCGGCGTCAGATAGCTGTGTTTAATCATATAACGCAGCGGCAGTTCATAAATGCAGTCACGGAAAAGGGCTTTCTCATCGCCGCGTACCATGCCGTGATAATGGAACTGGTAGATCCAGCCTTTGCCCAGTCGAAAAGGCGTGGCAGTCAGCCCCAGCAGGCGTAAGTGGGGATTCACTTTTGTCAGGTGAGTGAGGATTTGCTGATACTGGCTCTCTTCATCGTCACCAATACGGTGACATTCATCGACAATCAACAGCGAAAATTCACCCTGAAAGGCATCAAGATTACGGGCGACCGACTGCACACTGCCAAATACCACTTTACCGTGGCTCTCTTTACGCTTTAGCCCGGCGGCAAAAATATCGGCTTCCAGCCCCAGCGCCTGATACTTTGCATGGTTTTGCGCCACCAGTTCTTTAACGTGTGCCAGCACCAGTACGCGACCACGAGCCAGCCGTGCCAGTTCCGCTATCACCAGGCTTTTACCTGCGCCGGTGGGCAGCACGATAACGGCAGGGGTTTTATGACGACGAAAATGGTTGAGCGTGGCATCCACGGCTTCTTGCTGATATGGGCGAAGTGTAAAAATCATGGTCTCGCGTAGGTAGATTATTCTGCTAATAGTATGCCACGGTTCTTTTTCCCTTGAGGGAAGTTATTAGACCGCTATACTGGGCAGACAACAGTTCAGATTTTCGGGTCAATGCCCGACCTCCGTTTTTACAGGCAAAATCACACACATGCGACTTGATAAATTTATCGCACAGCAACTCGGCGTTAGCCGTGCTATTGCCGGGCGTGAAATCCGCGGCAATCGTGTCACCGTCGATGGCGAAATCGTCCGTAATGCAGCGTTCAAACTGCTTCCTGAACATGATGTCGCTTACGATGGCAACCCGCTGGCGCAGCAACATGGTCCACATTACTTCATGCTCAATAAGCCTCAGGGCTATGTTTGCTCCACGGACGACCCTGATCACCCAACGGTGCTCTATTTTCTGGATGAACCGGTAGCCTGGAAACTGCACGCCGCAGGACGTCTGGATATCGATACCACCGGTCTGGTGCTGATGACTGATGATGGTCAGTGGTCGCACCGCATTACTTCTCCGCGCCATCATTGCGAGAAGACCTATCTGGTGACACTGGAATCACCTGTAGCTGACGATACGGCAGAGCAATTTGCCAAAGGCGTACAGCTGCATAACGAAAAAGATCTCACTAAGCCTGCGGTGCTGGAAGTGATTACCCCAACGCAGGTTCGTCTGACCATCAGCGAAGGGCGTTATCATCAGGTGAAACGCATGTTCGCCGCTGTGGGTAACCATGTGGTTGAGCTGCATCGTGAACGTATTGGCGGTATTACGCTGGATGCTGATTTAGCCCCCGGTGAATATCGTCCGTTAACTGAAGAAGAAATTGCCAGCGTCGTCTAACTTTTCCATGACTTTCAGGAGCCCGTTGTGACCACCCGACAGCATTCGTCGTTTGCTATTGTTTTTATCCTTGGCCTGCTGGCCATGTTGATGCCGCTGTCGATTGATATGTATCTGCCCGCGCTACCGGTAATTTCAGCGCAGTTTGGCGTACCTGCGGGCAGTACGCAGATGACCCTCAGTACTTATATTCTGGGCTTTGCGTTGGGGCAGTTAATCTACGGGCCGATGGCAGACAGCTTCGGGCGTAAGCCGGTGGTGCTCGGCGGTACGCTGGTGTTTGCCGCCGCCACGGTGGCGTGTGCGTTGGCAAACACCATCGATCAGCTGATTGTGATGCGTTTCTTCCACGGGCTGGCTGCGGCTGCGGCCAGCGTGGTCATTAACGCCCTGATGCGCGATATTTACCCGAAAGAAGAGTTCTCGCGGATGATGTCGTTTGTCATGCTGGTGACCACTATTGCACCGCTGATGGCACCGATTGTCGGCGGTTGGGTGCTGGTGTGGCTGAGCTGGCATTACATCTTCTGGATCCTGGCATTAGCGGCGATTCTGGCTTCGGCAATGATTTTCTTCCTGATTAAAGAAACCTTACCACCGGAGCGTCGCCAGCCTTTTCACATTCGTACCACTATTGGTAACTTTGCGGCGCTGTTCCGTCATAAGCGTGTCCTGAGTTATATGCTTGCCAGTGGTTTCAGCTTTGCCGGGATGTTCTCGTTCTTAAGCGCCGGACCGTTTGTCTACATTGAAATTAACCACGTCGCGCCGGAAAACTTTGGTTATTACTTTGCACTAAACATTGTTTTCCTGTTCGTGATGACCATTTTTAACAGCCGCTTCGTCCGCCGCATTGGCGCGTTAAATATGTTCCGCTCGGGGTTGTGGATACAGTTTATTATGGCGGCGTGGATGGTCATCAGTGCGCTGCTGGGGCTGGGATTCTGGTCGCTGGTGGTTGGCGTTGCGGCGTTTGTGGGCTGCGTGTCGATGGTGTCATCCAATGCGATGGCGGTCATTCTTGATGAGTTTCCCCATATGGCGGGAACGGCATCTTCGCTGGCAGGAACCTTCCGTTTTGGCATAGGGGCAATTGTTGGCGCATTGCTTTCTCTTGCGACCTTTAACTCTGCATGGCCGATGATTTGGTCAATTGCATTCTGCGCAACCAGCTCCATTCTCTTCTGTCTGTACGCCAGTCGGCCGAAAAAACGGTGATCTATTGCACAACGAGGAAGCTAAAAGGCTTCCTTTGTTGATGCATGTCAACCACAAATCTATCATTCCCCCGATATATGTTTATTTTATGTAAAATCAATTTATGTAAAAAGTCACATCATTGTAGTTAAAAAGGTTGAGTTAGATCGCAGAAACGGGTACATATAGCCCCGCAAACGTGACCACGCCCGCAGATATTACTTAAATCAGAGCCATAGAGGCCACTCAGGCGAGGCATCAATCTTTACGATCTGTATAAAGACGGATTGTTGATGATGTGTTAAAATTGATGTAAACAAATTGTGAAGTAAATGTACTTCCGGGGAAAATAAGTGACTTCATTACAACTCTCAATCGTCCATCGTCTACCGCAGAACTATCGCTGGTCTGCTGGTTTCGCAGGTTCGAAGGTTGAACCGATTCCGCAAAATGGACCGTGCGGTGACAACAGCCTGGTGGCGCTTAAATTGCTTAGCCCGGATGGTGATAATGCATGGTCGGTGATGTATAAACTAAGCCAGGCGTTAAGCGACATCGAAGTTCCATGTTCGGTGCTGGAGTGTGAAGGTGAGCCGTGCCTGTTTGTAAATCGCCAGGACGAGTTTGCTGCAACATGCCGATTGAAAAATTTTGGTGTGGCAATTGCCGAACCCTTTTCAAACTACAATCCTTTTTAAGCGTCAGCTCAACGCCAGTAGCTGACGCGTATACTCCTGCTGCGGTGTGGCAAACACGCGCGCGCACGGTCCTTGTTCCACTACTTCCCCTTGTCGCAGTACGATAACCTGATGACATAACGCGCGGACAACGTGCAAATCGTGGCTGATAAACAAATAGGCCAGTTGATGCTTTTGTTGCAATGATTTCAATAGCGTCAATATTTGCGCCTGTACCGTTTTGTCGAGTGATGATGTCGGTTCATCAAGTATGATCAGCGAGGGCTTAAGAATTAATGCCCTGGCAATCGCAATACGTTGTCGCTGACCACCAGAGAACTCCGCCGGATAACGGTGGCGTGTTTCAGGATCTAATCCCACTTCATGCATCACGGCTATCACTTGTTGTTCGCGTTGTGCGGCAGAAAGCGTCGGCTGGTGAACCCGTAAGCCTTCCTCAATAATCTGCAAAACGTTGAGTCGTGGGTTGAGCGAGGAGTTTGGATCCTGAAATACCACCTGAATGCGATGACGAATAGGTAACAGCTGGCGGCGATTTAAATTTTGCAGTGGCTGACCGTCAAAGATGATGCTGCCCTGAGAATTAATCAGTCGCAGCAGCGCCAGTCCCGTCGTACTTTTCCCGGAACCGGACTCGCCCACTAAACCCAGTGTTTCACCCGCTCGTAGCGTAAAACTGATGTTTTTCACCACCACATTATGATCCACAATGCGCTTCAAAATCCCTTTGCGAATGGGGAAGGCAACCTGAAGCTGTTCAACATCCAGCAACGTTGAGGCAGGTTCTGGCAACGGCACTGGATCGCCTGACGGTTCACTGTTGAGTAGCTTTTGTGTGTAAGGATGAGTGGGTGATGCAAATAGCGTAGCGGCGTAATTTTGCTCGACACAGCGACCGTTTTGCATTACCGCCACGCGGTGGGCCAGTTTTCTGACAATGCTGAGGTTATGAGTAATAAACAGCATGCCCATATTCAGCTCGCCTTGCAGTTCGCGCAACAGCTGTAAAATCTGCGCCTGGACAGAGACGTCCAGTGCGGTGGTCGGTTCATCGGCAATTAATAATTCCGGTCGCGTTAACAGCGCCATCGCAATCATCACCCGCTGGCGTTCGCCGCCGGAGAGCTGATGCGGATAATCTGTCAGCCGTTTTGCCGCCTGGCGGATACCAACGCGATCAAGGCAGTTAAGAATTTCGCCACGAGCCGCTTCCCGACGCATCCCGCGGTGGAGTGAAAGCACTTCATAAAGCTGTTTTTCCAGGGTATGCAATGGATTTAACGACACCATCGGTTCCTGAAAAATCATGGCGATCTTATTACCGCGTACACCGCGCAACGTTTGATCGCTGACATGAAGCAGCGATTCGCCATGAAAACGAATATCGCCGGAGAGATATTCAACCGGCGGGGAAGGGAGCAGGCGTAAAATTGACAGCGCGGTAACGCTTTTGCCTGAACCTGACTCACCCACCAGCGCCAGCGTTTCGCCAGCCTCAATCTGTAGTGAAACATCATTGACTACTGTACGTACGGTTTGCTGATGGCGAAAACCCACCGACAAATTTTCAATCGCTAACAGAGTTTGCGTCATGCTACACCGCCTTATTAGGATCAAATGCGTCGCGGACGGCTTCACCAATAAAGATCAGCAAAGACAATAATATCGCCACCGACAAGAAGGCGGTGATCCCAAGCCACGGGGCCTGAAGGTTATTTTTCCCTTGTAACAGCAGTTCACCGAGTGACGGTGAACCGAGCGGTAGACCGAAGCCGAGGAAATCGAGCGAGGTCAGGGTGGTTATCGAACTACATAAAATAAACGGTAAAAAGGTGAGGGTCGCGACCATGGCATTAGGCAACATATGACGCAGGATGATACTGCGATCGCTGACGCCAAGCGCCTGTGCCGCACGAATGTAGTCGAAATTACGAGTACGTAAAAACTCCGCCCGCACCACGCCGACCAGACTCATCCAGCCAAACAAGACAGTAATTGCCAGCAGCCACCAGAAGTTAGGCTGTACGACGCTGGAAAGTAAAATAATCAAAAACAGCGTCGGCATCCCCGACCATACTTCAATAAAGCGTTGTCCCCAGAGATCGACTTTACCGCCGTAATAGCCTTGTAGCGCCCCCGCCAGCACGCCCATCACGCTGGAACAGAGAGTCAGCATCAGGCCAAACAGAACCGAGATCCGCGTGCCATAGAGAATGCGTGCCAGCACATCGCCGCCGTTGGCATCCGTTCCCAGCCAGTTTTGCCGGGAGGGTGGAGAAGGGAAGGGCTTATCGGTAGCAAAGTTGATACTGGTAGCACCAAAGCGAATCGGTGCCCACAGTACCCAGCCGTTATTTTCCAGCCGTTGTTTCAGCCACGGGTCCTGATAATCAGCCTGACTTGCCAGCGGGCCGCCAAAATCGCTTTCGCTGTAGTTTTTCAACAACGGGAAATACCAACTGCCGTCATAACGCACCAGCAACGGTTTATCGTTAGCGATAAGTTCAGAACACAAACTCAAACCAAACAAGACGAGGAAAATCCATAACGACCAGTATCCGCGACGGTTATGGCGAAAACGCGCCCAACGGGCCTGATTGACGGGGCTGAGTCGCGACATTAACGTCCCTCAAAATCTATACGCGGATCGACCAGCGTATAGCTGATATCACTGACAATATTCAGCAGCAGGCCAATCAGGGTGAAAATATACAAGGTACCAAACATTACAGGATAATCGCGCGAGACGGTCGCTTCGTAGCCCAGTAAGCCAAGACCATTGAGTGAAAACATCACCTCAATCAGCAGCGAGCCGGTAAAAAACATGCTGATAAACGTCGCCGGAAAACCGGCAATCACCAGCAGCATGGCGTTGCGGAACACATGTTTCCAGAGAATGTTTTTCTCACTTACCCCTTTCGCACGCGCGGTCACCACGTATTGCTTGCGCACTTCATCAAGGAATGAGTTTTTGGTCAGCATGGTCAGCGCCGCAAAGCCACCAATCACTGTCGCCAGCACCGGTAGCGTGATATGCCACAGATAATCGGTGATTTGCTGATACCACGGCAGCGAATCAAAGTTAGCGGAAACCAGGCCGCGTAGAGGGAACAGGTCAAAATAGCTGCCGCCCGCGAAGAAGACAATCAGCAGGATGGCAAACAAAAAGGCCGGAATGGCGTAGCCGATGATGATAAATGCGCTACTCCAGACGTCAAAGCGGCTCCCATTATAAACAGCTTTGCGAATGCCTAACGGAATCGACACCAGATAGATAATCAGCGTGCTCCACAATCCGAGGGTGATGGAAACCGGCAGACTGTCTTTAATCAGCGTCAGCACCGAGGCGCTGCGAAAAAGGCTATCACCAAAATCAAAGCGGATGTAGTCCCAGAGCATTTTGAAGTAACGTTCGTGGATCGGCTTATCGAAACCGTAGCGATGAGTGATCTCGGCGATCACTTCTGGATCTAATCCGCGTCCGCCACGGTAATTACTGTCGCTGATATTGCCGACGCCCGTTTGCGCATGGCTGGCGCGAATACCTTCACCGCCTGCGCCGGGTAATACTCCGGCATTACCAAACTCAATGGCGGCGATGGCCTGGTCGACCGGACCGCCAGGCGCAATTTGCACGATGAAAAAGTTGATAGTGATAATCGCCCATAACGTTGGGATCACCAGCAACAGACGGCGAATCAGATAAGCGCCCATCTACTCTCCCTGTTGTCTGGCTGACGGCAGTTTGGCCGCTTTATTAACGTCATACCACCAGGTATCGATACCCAGGCTGTAAACAGGGCGTACAGCGGGTTGGGAGAATTTATCCCACCAGGCGAGACGGTCTTCCGCCATGTACCACATTGGCAGCATGTAATAATTCCACGTTAATACGCGATCCAGTGCTCGCCCTAACGGCAGTAATTTTTCTTTATTTCCCTGCGCGGCAATAATTTGATTGATCAGCGAGTCGATAACCGGACTTTGCACGCCGGGGGCATTATAAGTGGAATTGATATATTCCGATGACCAGGAAATCTGTAAATCGGAACTGGGCCACGGCATCGCCCGCCATACGCGCGGCATCATGTCATAGTCGCGACTGCGCATGCGGTTGGTGATTTGCGAGTTATCCACCTTGCGAATGTCCATGTTGATACCCAGCCGTTGCAGGCTGTGCTGGAACGGCAATACCCACTGACTATTGCTGCTTGCGGGAAGCAATAATTCAAAGCTGAGTGGCTGACCCGTTGTGGCATTAACGCGTTGCTGACCCTTCAGCACCCAGCCCGCTTCGTTGAGAAGTTTGTCGGCTTTTAACAGGTTGTCACGATCGTAGCCATCGCCTTTAGATACCGGCGGCTGGTAGATTTGTGTGAAGACTTCTGACGGTAGATCTTTTTTCATTGGTGCCAGAAGCACCAGCTCCGCGGCTTCGGGGTAATTTCTGGCCGCGTATTCGGTATTCTGAAAATAACTGTTCGTGCGACTCCAGGCATTGTAAAACAACGCCTTGTTCATCCATTCAAAGTCAAAGGCGAGGGTGATTGCTTCCCGGACCCGGCGATCGCTGAATACCGGACGTTGGATATTAAACGCCAGCCAGCGCGTATCCTGGGCTGATTCGTTCTTTTGCTCATCTTTGATGATGTATTTTTTATCGAAATTTTTACCGGTATAACGCGTGGCCCAGTTTTTAGCGTCGTTTTCCATACGCAAATCAAAGGCACCTGCTTTAAACGCTTCAAAGGCGACATTATCATCGAGGTAATAATCGTAGCGAATGGTGTCGAAATTCCAGCGTCCACGGTTTACCGGTAAGTTTGCTGCCCAGTAATCTTTCACGCGGGAATAGACAATATTTTGCCCCATTTTCCAGGACGTAATTCGGTACGGACCACTGGCAAGCGGAGGCGTGGCGAGCGGATCGCTAAGTTTGTGATCCTTCCAGTACTTTTCTGGAAATACCGGCAGCGAAAACAGACTCAACATATCTTCTTTGCCGGGTTTAGCTAACTCAATGCGCACGGTTAACGGCGCAATGGCTTTGACGGTGGTGCCTTTGTAGACCAGACGAAATTGCGGCACGCCTTCGGTCATAAATTTTTGAAAAGTAAACTCTACATCGCGGGCAGTAATGGGCGAACCATCATGAAAACGGGCGCGCGGATTAATAGCGACCTCCACCCAGGAATAATCGTCAGCATAGCGTGCGCTTTCAGCAATCAGCGGGTAATAACTGCCTGGTTCGTCATCGGAAGTCGTAAATAGCGTGTCGTACAGCTGCTCGGTGCGTGCGCCCGGGTTGCCGCGCAGTGCATAGCGGTTGAAATTATCGAAGGTACCGAGGGCTGACAACGTTATCTGCCCACCTTTTGGCGCGGCGGGGTTCACATAATCAAAATGGTTGAAATTAAACGCGTACCGGGGTTCGCCCAGCACGGCAAAGGCATAGCTTTCCTTGATAGCCTGCGCCTGCGCACCAAAGGTGAACAGAGCGATAAACAGCAGCAGTATGCGCACAATCATCTGCAACGGATTTCCTTTTACTCATCATTAGCCGCAATCCGGCATGCTTTCACTATGAATAATAAGGGACGTAAGCACACCTTACCACTGCGGCGTATACGGTTTCTTTAGCCAGCGAACAAAATCGTCCAGCGGTAACGGGCGACTAATCCAGTAGCCTTGCATGAAATTAACGCCGCGTTCGCTTAGCCATCGCGCCTGTTCCGGCGTTTCGACCCCTTCAGCAACCGTCAGCATATTGAGGCGTTTCGCCAGCGTCAGCACCGCGTCAAGTACGGGTGAAGTGATCGTTTCCGTACCGATGGCGTTGATAAATCCACGGTCAATTTTCAGATAATCGAGCGTAAAACGCTCAAGATAGATAAGCGCGCTGTGCCCGGTGCCGAAGTCATCAATAGCAATTTCTACGCCGACCGAGTGCAGCCAGGCGAAGAGTTGTGTGGCTTCTTGCTCTTTCAGCATATCGCGCTCGGTAATTTCCAGCACAATCTGGAAATGGTGTGCGGGTAGGGAAGTGAGCAGTTTCTGGATATCTGCTTTAAAGCTTTCGCTGTGCAGATGGTCCGGCGCAATGTTAATGCCAAATTTGACGCCTACCGGCAGCACTTTTTCTAATTCTGCGGCATCGCGGGCAATTAACTCAAACAGGTGCTGAGTCAGCGGCACAATCATCTTTTGCGATTCGGCAAAGTTAATGAAGGCATCCGGGGGAATTTCTCCCGCGACAGGATGCCGCCAGCGTAGCAGTACTTCCAGGCCCGTTACTCGCAAAGCTTGTGTATCCACCACCGGTTGATACGCCACGTAAAATTGTTCGCGCTTGATGGCGGTCATGATTTCTCTGCCGGGGCGCATACGTACGCTCATCAGGTAATAGCAGAGCAGGCCAACGACAGTTCCACTCATGCCGCCCAGTAAAAATGCGTACCACACATCGTTCCATGTCCAGTCATCCGCATAAAGCCGAACGGTCAGAGGAATGCCCGCAATTTTAGTTTCACGGACCGGCATGTCGGTTAATTCATTAACGTTCATCAAACGTGAAGAAAAGGTAGATAGCGCAGTATTGCCAATAATGAGGGCGACGCCATCGTAATCTTCCTGCCGTGAACTATAAAAGAGAGAAGGCGTCAGGTTGAGATTCAGAGCGGCAAACACACCGCTATTTTTCAGCAAAGGGTTGCGATACCAGATGACGATTGCGGGTTTGTTCGGCACCATCGGCGTGCCGGGTAAGATCGCCATATCGACGTTTTTATTAATGTCGAGCGCCGGAATCAATTCATTGAGTGGAATGTCCATCTCACCAGTCGCAGATGAACAGAATGTTTTTTTATCTTTCACCAGCACAAACGTACGGACATTCATGCTAAACGCCGCGCGAGCGGTCAGTTCGGGGTTAGCCTGCTGGCAGGTATCTAAGGTCAGCGGCTGAAGCCGGTCAGTAGTGGATTTCAGGTCGGCAAAATAGGTATCGAGATACTTTTGTACGTCGATAATCAGTGTGTCGTATTTGACTTCGTGCTTATGCCAGGCCACTAAAAATTGAAGGCAACTCACCAGTATCGCAATCATCACGCCTGCAACAATGCAGGTAAGCAGGAGCTTACGTCCAGAATTGGGAGCGCGTATGAACATGATTCCGTTAATTTCCTGAAATTACGACAACATTTAAAAGATAACAATGACCGGACTATAGCCTGGATCAAGACGCGGAAACATCATTTTCTCTGATGAATGAAAACAAAAAAGCACTGCCTAAGCAGTGCTTTCAGTTAACTCGTCAGGATAGCCAAGGGATTGCATCCAAACGGTTTATTAGCTGCGGCTGAGAACCCGGCGTGCTTCGTTGTAACGCTTCTTCCAGTACGGTTCATTCATGCTGGAAATAATAACACCACTGCTGGTGGAAGCATGGACAAACTGATTGTTGCCGATATAAATACCGACATGGCGTCCCGTTGAACCGGCACGGAACAGAACTAAATCACCCGTACGCAAATTACTGCGGGAAACAGATTTACCCATTTCCTGCTGTTCGTAAGTCGAACGCGGAAGTTCTAAGCCAAATTGCTCACGGAATGTACGCTGTACGAAACCAGAACAATCGATACCTTTTTTAGTGCTGCCGCCCAGACGATAACGTACGCCTTTCCAGTCAGCATACTGATCCATAATTCGCGATTTTACGTCGACATTACGAACCAGGTTTTCAAATTCATCCTGAGAAGCTTGCAGTGATGATGTTTCACTACCCACTGCACGTGTCTCAGGATGCATATTCTTTGCGGTGTTATTTGCACTACATGCAGAAAGCAGAACCGCTACTGCAATCGCGGGAATCCCGCGCAAGATATATCTCAAAATCGGTTGAGATTTGACCATGTTGTTTGTTTTCCCTTGAAGTCCTTAACGACAAATATCGTTATAAAAAAATGCCAAGCGACACGAGACTAATTACCTGGGCATGTTGAAACAATTCCTTAAGGCCAAATCTGTGGACTAACGCACAAAATTATATGCTGTGAGGATAATCTACCGCCGAGGCAAAACGAGTTCGAGATTACCCGATTGGTGCGGTCTTGGCGAGCGGTTTTACATGATTTTTTATAAGAAAAAGTGATACAGAAAGTTAATAAGCGGGATTGGTCAATTAAAGTACGATTGAGTGAAACGCATGCAATCCATTCATTTACTTAGAGAATGATTTTTGCGCGCGATGGATGAAAGCACGGTGCGCATCATCAGGATTATCCTCACTATAAAAATAAGCCTGATGATGTTAATTACTGTGAGTTATTTGTTTTGGAAATGTTTGTTTTTTCCCGGTAGTGATTTGTCAAAAAAGGTGATTAATCGATCACTTAATGGCGTCAGCAACACCCAGGGCAAACCGATCAATATCACGGTCATCGAACCGACAATGATGTCAGTAAACCAGTGTGCGCCAATCATTACTCTGGGAAATGCAAAAACCACAAAAATAATAAGGGCGATAAGGCCTGCAACTTTGCCGAAATAACGCCACATGAATGCCGAAAAAATAAGCAGCATCATGCCGTGATCGCCGGGAAAGCTATCTCGTGAGGCATCTTTCGTGGGAACAGAGAGCAGTTCGCTGACGCGGTTAATATCGGTAAAAGTCAATGTTGGGCTGGCCCGTTTTACAGGAATTAATGCCTGACCCAGCTGGTTTAATACCACTGCAGTTAATAGCATGACCAGACCCATAATCACGATACGTCGTCTGCCAGGGGCGTTTTCTTTCAGCCAGAAACTCAGCATCAACATTCCCATCGCCAGCAGAGAACAACCGTCGAAAGCGCGATTGTTGGTCAATGCAACCAGCCACAAAAAGGCCTTACTTTCGACCAGTTTCTGATTAAAGAAATAAAAAATATCCGCATCAATTGGCAACCAGAATCCATGATTAACGGGAATATACCAGGAAAGAAACAGCGCGAGGCCGACAATATTCAACAACACTATTTGCGGCAAATTTTTAATCATATTTTCTCTAATTATCTTACTGAAAAACGCAGGCAACCTTACGCGGTAGTCGCTAAACGAAGCTTCAACAGCGCGCTCTGCAAAGCATTCCAGTCAGCTTCGCTGCTGGAAATCAGCTCAATACGGCTGTCCGGTGGCGCAACGTTTTGCGTTTCAATGTGCAGGTCATCGCCCTGACGGTTGATTCGTACCAGCCCTTCGGGAATACGCAGCACGCCTTTGACGCGTTCCACCGGTGCAAGTCGCGCCCATTCCAGAATGCCAATGGTGTCGAATACCGTATCAGCGTCGAATATCCAGCCGCAGGCCTGATATCCTTGCCCGCTGTTCAGACTGCGACGCCAGCGTTGATGCTCTGGCAGGCTTAACGCTGCTAACCCTTTTTTCACGACATGCTGATGAGAATGCGCGGCGCTGGCGGGCAACTCGGCTAAATTGCGACGCGGCAAATCCAGAAGATGACCGTCAACTTTCCCATGCTCACTGTGAATTAATTGTCGATCGCCACCATTTTGCTGCCACCAACGCTGTAGCGCTTGCTCACTTTCGGGCGTCGCACGGTCGGATTTATTGGCGACAATGATGTCTGCGGCAGCCAGCTGGTCACGGAAGTTTCCATTGCTGGCGCTTTTTTCGTCCAGCAGCAGGCGTGGATCGAGAATGCACAAGGTGGCGCGCAGATCTATCCACGGTTCATAGACTGGTGCGGTTAACAGATCGAGGATCTGTTTCGGATGGCCCAGCCCGGTCGGCTCTATCAACAAGCGGTCTGGTTTTCCCTGACGCAGTAAGGTATTCAACCCTACCTGCATGGGTAAACCATTAACGCAGCACATGCAGCCGCCGGGGATCTCTTTCAGCAATGCGCCGCTATCGGCGAGCAAAGCACCATCAATTCCGACTTCCCCAAATTCATTAACCAGTACCGCCCATTTTTCGTTGGGATCTTTATGGGCTAACAGATGAAGAATCGACGTGGTTTTCCCGCTGCCGAGAAAACCGGTGATGAGGTTGGTCCTGGTCACAACGGCTCCGCAATACTCTGGTAAGTTAACTGAGCGTTAATCCTGGCTAAAAAAGGCAGAAAAGAGAAGGGGAGAGCGGACGAAGGTGAGCTTCATCCGCTTTAACCGCAGAAATCGTTAAATTTTGAGGGTGTTTAATAGCGCCTGATGTGCGCCGAATTGTACGATTTGTTGCCAGGCTTGTTCGATGGCCTGCACAAAATGCGGGTTATCTGGCAGATCATCACCGAAAACTTCACGCAGGGAAAGCAGGGCGGTTACGCGTTGTTCACTGCTGCTGCCCGCAACAAGTTCGCGAATTTTATCGCTAAGCGGATCGCGAACATCAATGGCATTTCCGGCATCATCAACGCCGCTGACGTAACGCATCCAGCCAGCAACGCCTAATGCCAGCAACGACCAGTCCGTTTCGCGCCCCAGATGTATGCGAATACCTGCCAGCATACGTTGCGGTAATTTCTGGCTACCATCCATTGCGATTTGCCAGGTCTTATGTTTCAGCGCCGGATTAGCAAAACGTGCAATTAACTTGTCCGCATATTGTGTTAAATCGACATCTTTAATTTGCAGTGTCGGCGCTTGCTCATCCAGCATTAATGTTCTGGCGGCATGGCGAAATGCGCGATCCTGCATGCAATCACTGATATGGGCGAATCCTGAGAGGTAACCCAGATAAGCGAGAAAAGAGTGGCTGCCATTAAGCATCCGCAGTTTCATCTCTTCCCATGGCAGGACATCATTCACCATTTGTACACCTGCGACTTCCCAGGCAGGACGCCCAGCGACGAAGTTATCTTCCACCACCCACTGGATAAACGGTTCGCAGCTAATCGCGCAGGGATCATTCACCCCCAGATGCTGGCTGATTTCCACCAGTGATTCGTCGGTTGCAGCCGGAACAATGCGGTCGACCATGGTTCCCGGAAAACTGACGTGTTCTTTTATCCACCCGGCGAGTTCTGGCGAACGTTTTTCTGCCATTCCCAGCACCGCGTTTTTCACCACATGGCCATTGTCGGGAATATTGTCGCAGGAGAGCACGGTAAACGGTGTAAGGCCGCGCTCACGGCGGCGTTTCAGTGCTTCGACGAGAATACCCGGTGCGGAGTGAGGTTCTTCAGGGGTTTGTAGATCGTGAATAATCCGCGGATTACTGGTGTCGAGTGCACCGGTGGCCGGGTCAATACAATAGCCTTTTTCGGTAATCGTCAGGGAAACAATTGCCACCTGTGGCTCGCAAAATTTCTCAATAATTGCCGCTAAGGAATCCAGTTTTGCATTAAGGCATTCGTGAACGGCACCGACAATTATCACCTGATTGCCGTCCGCACCTTTTTCCAGCACGGTATATAAATGGTTCTGTGCGCGGAGCTGGCTCATCAGTTGATCACCGCTGAACAAGCTGATTTCACAGATCCCCCAGTCGCCGCCCTGGGCATTCAGCACACGATCGGTCAGTAACGCCTGATGAGCGCGGTGAAAGGCGCCAAAGCCAAAATGAACGATACGTGATTGCAACTGCTGGCGATCGTAGCGTGGAGCGTGTACATGATGCGGGAGCGTAACGGAGGCAATTGTCTTCATAGGAGTCACGTCTTAGTAACGATAAATTAACAATGACAGTGTAAAGTTATATGACAGCAATTGAAATTGGTCTGGATTGTTAATGCGATGAAGTGTGAGGGCGATCAATCAACGAGTGAAAATTGAGGGCGTAAGGTGTTCAGGAAGCGCAAAATAGAAGATTGGTATAATAAATTAAAAAAGGGACAGCCTGAGCTATCCCTTTTCTGCATGCGGCTGAAGTTAGTCAGCACGCCCCATATAACGGCGTTCTTCGATATGGATACGAATTTTTTCGCCCGGGCTTAAGTATTCTGGTACCTGAATCACCAGACCAGTGCTCAATGTCGCCGGTTTGTTACGGGCGCTGGCAGATGCCCCTTTGATGCCTGGTGCGGTTTCAACGATTTCCAGATCAACGGTCTGCGGCAGCTCAAGCGCCAGCAGTTGACCGTCCCAGGTCAGCACCTGCATGTCCGGCATGCCGCCCTCTGGCATAAACAGCAACTCTTCTTCAATCTGATCTTTGGTGAAGGTATACGGGGTATAGTCTTCTTTATCCATAAAGACATATTCGTTGCCATCGACATAGGAGAAGTCAACGTAACGGCGGGTCAGCGTCACGGTGTCAACGATATCATCACCTTTGAAACGCTCTTCTACTTTCAGCCCGGTACGGACATCAGAAAAACGCATTTTGTACAGCGTAGCGGCACCGCGGGCAGTGGGTGACTGAATATCAATATCCTTAACCAGCAGCAGTTTGCCGTTGTAATTCAGTACCATACCTTTTTTAATTTCGTTCGCTCTTGGCATCGAAAAATTCCTGTAGTCGAAAATGTCAAAAATATCGCGACAAAGTACTCGCGACGGGCCTTTCGGGCAAGTGGTATTCGCACTTTTGCTGGTGCAAAAAAGGTGGTACTGTGCGCGCTCATCAATCCGGTGGTTAACCTTAAGAGAACAACGTATGAAATGCCGTCCGGGTTGCGGGGCGTGTTGCACTGCCCCTTCAATTTCCAGCCCTATTCCCGGTATGCCAGATGGCAAGCCCGCCAATACGCCCTGCATTCAGCTTGATGAACAGCAACGCTGTAAAATTTTCACCTCGCCACTGCGACCGAAAGTCTGTGCAGGCTTACAAGCCAGCGCTGAAATGTGCGGTAACTCGCGTCAGCAGGCCATGACCTGGCTTATCGATCTGGAAATGCTGACCGCGCCTTAAACATCTTTAATCCGCAGTAAGCAAAACAGAGTGGCGATAATCATCACCATCGCAAACCAGAACACAGCGTGATAATTCCAGATCTCGGCGACGATGCCCGCCACTGATCCTGCGATGATCCAGCCCACGCGCGACGTGTTGGTATAGAGCGTGGTGGCTGAACCCGCCTGACCGGGCATCAGATCCTGAAAATAGAGCATCCCGATGCCGCCCAGAATGCCAATAAAAATAGCATTTAGCAGCTGCAAGCCCAACAGAATGACAGGTGAATGCGCCATCAGCATTCCTGCGTAAAAACAGACGCCACCCACGGCAGCAACGCGCATTAAGAAACGCTTACCCAGACGTTTGGCGAAATATCCGGCAATCAACATCGTCGGGATTTCCAGCCCGGCGGCGGTCCCCATCATCACACCGGCCAGTTTCTCGGGAAGATGCAGTTCGTTGATAATAAATAGCGGCATGTTGATGATGTACAGGCTGTTCGAGCCCCACATCAATGTACAAATGACAAACAGCAGTAGCGTATCGCGACGGTTACGGCGCGGCGCTTCAACCGTGCCGGTCGCCAGCGGAAGCTCTTTTTGCATCGACGGTAAAAACAGCCACACCATCACGCCGCAAACAATAAACGCTACCGCTGCGCTCAGATACATTACCGTAAAGCTGAAACCCATCGCTAACGCATAAGCCAGCGGTGGGCCAATGACCCATGCCAGTGAAACCTGAGCGCGTAAAAAAGAGCTGAACATCACCGCCTCACGTCCGGTTTTGTCGGCATGTTCACGGGCAAGGGCAAACATTTGCGGGTTAGCGGTCGAGCCAAAGCTGCTAAGAAAGACGCCAACGAATAGCAAAACAAAGTAGTTGCGATTCCAGGCAAAAAGGGTGCAGGCCAGCACGCCTAACAGGCAGCAAAAGACAATCAGCGATTTGCGATCGCCGCGCTTATCAGAGCGCCCGGCGAGAAACTGACTTACCAGAATCCCAATGACAGCGCTGCCGGTAAAGAAGAATCCCACCATCGCCGGACGGGCATGTACTTCATCGGTAAGAAAAATACTGAGTGTCGGGGTTTGCAGAGCGCCCGCAATACCGGTGAGAAAGGCAACGATTAAAAACGCCGTCGAGGTCAGGTCAAACGATTTCGCGCTGGAGACTGCGGGGGAGTTATGCATGCTGGTCGATCACTGGAAGAGGAAGACGCGGAGTTTACGCTGCTTGTCAGAAAATAAACAGACAGCGAAATCAAAAGCGCCACGAATAATCAAAATGCCATTTCACTGTTGCTGATTGGCTGCTGACGCTGCTGAAATGAAATTGCTGATAACGGATTTTCCCATCAGCAATTAGGAAAAATGGCAAAAAATTGTGCAGCACATCAAACTTTTGCTCATAACTTTACGGCTTTCCTTGCGTGCTGAAACAGAAGTATTATGCTTTCTTGAAACGTTTCAGCGCGATCTTGTCTTTAACCCTAAGACAGGTTGGCGCTTTTTTTCTCATAGAGGCTGAATCGTTTCAATTCAGCAAGAGAGGAGAACTATGTTCCAGTTATCCGTACAGGACATCCATCCGGGCGAAAAGGCCGGAGACAAAGAAGAGGCGATTCGCCAGGTCGCTGCGGCGCTGGTGCAGGCCGGTAATGTAGCAGAAGGCTACGTCAATGGCATGCTGGCGCGCGAACAGCAAACCTCAACGTTCCTCGGCAATGGTATTGCTATTCCACACGGCACTACCGACACCCGCGATCAGGTGCTGAAAACCGGCGTTCAGGTATTTCAGTTCCCGGAAGGCGTCACCTGGGGTGACGGTCAGGTAGCGTACGTGGCAATCGGTATTGCTGCCAGCTCGGATGAACATCTGGGCCTGCTACGCCAGCTGACCCACGTACTGAGCGATGATTCCGTTGCTGAACAACTGAAGTCAGCAACAACAGCAGAAGAACTTCGCGCATTACTGATGGGCGAAAAGCAGAGTGAGCAGCTGAAGCTCGACAACGAAATGCTGACGCTGGATATCGTCGCCAGCGATCTGCTGACTCTTCAGGCGCTGAACGCTGCGCGTCTGAAAGAGGCGGGGGCAGTTGACGCCACTTTCGTCACCAAAGCCATCAATGAACAACCGCTGAATCTCGGACAGGGTATCTGGCTGAGCGATAGCGCCGAAGGCAATCTGCGTAGCGCGATTGCGGTAAGCCGTGCGGCAAATGCTTTTGATGTGGACGGCGAAACGGCAGCCATGCTGGTGAGTGTGGCGATGAATGACGATCAGCCCATCGCGGTTCTTAAGCGTCTCGCTGATTTATTGCTCGACAATAAAGCTGACCGCTTGCTGAAAGCGGATGCGGCAACGTTGCTGGCGCTGCTGACCAGCGATGATGCGCCGACCGACGACGTGTTAAGCGCGGAGTTTGTGGTGCGCAATGAACACGGCCTGCATGCTCGTCCAGGTACCATGCTGGTCAATACCATTAAACAATTTAACAGTGATATTACCGTGACAAACCTTGATGGTACCGGCAAACCGGCAAACGGACGTAGTCTGATGAAAGTTGTGGCACTTGGCGTTAAGAAAGGTCATCGCCTACGCTTTACCGCCCAGGGTGCAGATGCTGAACAGGCGCTGAAAGCAATCGGCGACGCTATCGCTGCTGGTCTTGGGGAGGGCGCATAATGAGCAGACGTGTTGCTACTATCACCCTTAATCCGGCTTATGACCTTGTTGGTTTCTGCCCGGAAATTGAACGCGGCGAAGTGAACCTGGTGAAAACCACCGGTCTGCATGCGGCGGGTAAAGGCATCAACGTGGCCAAAGTATTAAAAGACCTGGGAATTGATGTCACCGTTGGCGGCTTCCTGGGTAAAGACAATCAGGATGGTTTTCAGCAACTGTTCAGCGAGCTGGGCATTGCCAACCGTTTCCAGGTTGTACAGGGGCGCACCCGAATTAACGTTAAGCTGACGGAAAAAGACGGCGAAGTGACCGACTTCAACTTCTCGGGTTTTGAAGTCACCCCCGCCGACTGGGAACGCTTTGTGACTGATTCTCTGAGCTGGCTCGGTCAGTTCGATATGGTCTGTGTCAGCGGAAGCTTACCGTCAGGCGTCAGCCCGGAAGCGTTCACCGACTGGATGACTCGCCTGCGTAGTCAGTGTCCTTGCATTATCTTTGATAGTAGCCGTGAAGCGTTAGTAGCAGGTTTGAAAGCGGCACCGTGGCTGGTGAAACCTAACCGCCGCGAGTTGGAAATCTGGGCAGGCCGTAAACTGCCTGAAATGAAAGATGTGATTGAAGCTGCACATGCGCTACGTGAACAAGGTATTGCGCATGTTGTTATTTCACTGGGTGCCGAAGGCGCGCTTTGGGTTAATGCCTCCGGCGAATGGATCGCCAAACCACCGTCAGTCGATGTCGTAAGCACCGTTGGCGCAGGGGATTCTATGGTTGGTGGCCTGATTTATGGCTTGCTGATGCGTGAATCCAGTGAACACACACTGCGTCTGGCGACTGCTGTTGCAGCCCTGGCGGTAAGTCAAAGCAATGTGGGTATTACCGATCGTCCGCAGTTGGCCGCAATGATGGCGCGCGTCGACTTACAACCTTTTAACTGACAGCAGGAGAGGCATAATGAAAACGCTGCTGATTATTGACGCTAATCTCGGTCAGGCACGCGCCTATATGGCGAAGACCCTGCTGGGCGCGGCGGCGCGAAAAGCAAAACTGGAAATCATCGACAATCCGAACGACGCTGAAATGGCGATTGTTCTCGGTGATTCCATCCCGAACGACAGCGCGCTGAACGGTAAAAATGTCTGGCAGGGCGATATTTCCCGGGCAGTTGCGCACCCTGAGCTGTTCCTGAGTGAAGCCAAAGGCCATGCGAAACCTTACACTGCGCCGGTCGCTGCGACAGCACCGGTTGACGCCAGCGGCCCGAAACGCGTAGTTGCGGTGACTGCTTGCCCGACTGGCGTAGCACACACCTTTATGGCTGCTGAAGCCATTGAAACCGAAGCGAAAAAACGTGGCTGGTGGGTGAAAGTTGAAACCCGTGGTTCTGTTGGCGCGGGTAATGCAATCACTCCCGAAGAAGTAGCCGCAGCGGATCTGGTGATTGTGGCGGCAGATATCGAAGTGGATCTGGCGAAATTTGCTGGTAAACCGATGTATCGCACCTCTACCGGTCTGGCGCTGAAGAAAACCGCGCAGGAACTGGATAAAGCGGTTGCTGAAGCAACGCCGTATGAACCGGCGGGCAAAGCTCAAACGGCGACCACTGAAGGTAAGAAAGAGAGTGCGGGCGCTTACCGTCACTTGCTGACGGGCGTTTCTTACATGCTGCCGATGGTCGTTGCTGGTGGTCTGTGTATCGCGCTTTCTTTTGCTTTTGGTATCGAAGCGTTTAAAGAGCCGGGTACGTTGGCAGCGGCGCTGATGCAGATTGGCGGTGGTTCAGCCTTTGCGCTGATGGTGCCGGTACTGGCAGGTTATATTGCCTTCTCCATTGCCGATCGTCCGGGCCTCACGCCGGGTCTGATTGGCGGTATGCTGGCTGTCAGCACCGGTTCTGGCTTCATTGGCGGTATTATTGCGGGCTTCCTGGCTGGTTACATTGCGAAGTTAATCAGTACGCAACTGAAACTGCCACAGAGTATGGAGGCGCTGAAACCAATCCTGATCATTCCGCTAATTTCCAGTCTGGTGGTCGGTCTGGCGATGATCTACCTGATCGGTAAACCAGTTGCTGGCATTCTCGAAGGGCTGACTCACTGGCTGCAGACCATGGGGACTGCGAATGCGGTTCTGCTGGGGGCGATCCTCGGTGGCATGATGTGTACTGACATGGGCGGTCCGGTAAATAAAGCAGCGTACGCGTTCGGTGTGGGTCTGCTGAGTACTCAAACCTATGGCCCGATGGCGGCGATTATGGCGGCAGGTATGGTGCCACCGCTGGCAATGGGTCTGGCAACAATGGTGGCGCGTCGCAAATTCGACAAAGCGCAGCAGGAAGGTGGCAAAGCCGCTCTGGTATTGGGACTGTGCTTCATTTCGGAAGGTGCAATTCCGTTTGCTGCTCGTGATCCGATGCGTGTGCTGCCGTGCTGTATCGTGGGTGGGGCGCTGACTGGCGCAATCTCAATGGCGATTGGTGCGAAACTGATGGCACCGCACGGTGGTCTGTTTGTTCTGCTGATCCCTGGCGCGATTACGCCGGTACTGGGTTACCTGGTAGCCATTATTGCCGGTACGCTGGTGGCGGGTCTGGCCTATGCCTTCCTGAAACGCCCGGAAACACAAATAGTAGAAAAAAACGCATAATTTATCTTCATTATCGGGGATGAGACATCTCTGCCCCGATGATGACAAACGCAAAATTGCCTGATGCTCTATGCTTATCAGACCTACATGAACCCTGCAATATATTGAATTTTTGCGCTTTTGTAGGTCGGATAAGGCGTTTACGCCACATCCAGGATGAACAAAGCGCGCGTTGTCAACAATCTGGAGGGCAGAAACATCTCTGCCCTTTTTCTTGCCTGCCATATTGTGTGTTACACATCACAATTTTCTCTTTTGTTGCTGCATAAATAGACAAACTTTGTGACCGCCTTCATATCTGGCCGATTTCGTTTTTTCTGATCGATTTACATTACGTTAAATATGCTTATTATGAACATGTGTTTAAATATGAACACGTGCTCTAATAGTCTTATTGACTGTAATGACTATTTTACCCAATTTCTTCGTTGGCAATTTATTGCCAGGGGGCGTGCTATGCGCGAAAAGGACTACATAGTAATTATTGGTTCGGCGAATATTGATGTGGCTGGGTATTCACATCATCCATTGAATTATGCGGATTCGAATCCCGGAAAAATTAAATTTACCCCAGGTGGCGTGGGAAGGAATATCGCTCATAATCTGGCGTTACTGGGGAAAAATGCCTGGCTTTTAAGTGCAGTAGGTGGTGATTTTTATGGGCAATCATTACTGGCGCAAACTAATCAATCCGGTGTTTATGTCGATAAATGCTTAATTGTTCCGGGTGAGAATACATCCAGCTATTTATCACTGCTCGATAATACAGGAGAAATGCTTGTCGCGATAAATGATATGAGTATTAGTGACTGTATTTCTGCAGAATTTCTTGCCCAGCATCAGGAGTTTATTCGCGGTGCAAAGGTTATTGTCGCGGATTGCAACCTTAGTGAAGAGGCGCTGGTCTGGGTTCTGGAAAATAGCGGGGAAACGCCTGTATTTATTGATCCGGTATCGGCATGGAAATGCGTCAAAATCCGCGATCATCTGAGCAAAATCCATACGTTAAAACCTAACCGTCTTGAAGCCGAAACGTTGAGCGGAATTGCACTTTCCGGACGTGAAGATGTCGCAAAGGTCGCCGCCTGGTTTCATCAACACGGCCTGAACCGCCTGGTGCTGAGCATGGGAGGGGATGGCGTTTACTACAGTGATATCAACGGTGAAAGTGGGTGGTCGGCCCCTATTAAAACGAATGTCATCAATGTTACTGGGGCAGGCGACGCCATGATGGCGGGGCTGGCCTCCTGTTGGGTAGACGGTATGCCGTTTATCGATTCTGTTCGATTTGCGCAGGGATGTTCGTCAATGGCACTTGCCTGTGAATATACCAACAACCCTGAATTATCAATTGCCAATGTTAGATCGTTAGTGGAGAACACAGAATGTCTGAATTAACTCTGTCCCCTGAATTATTACAAATATCCGCTGAAGTACAGGATGCTTTAAAAAATAAAAAACCGGTTGTTGCGCTGGAATCGACCATAATTTCTCACGGAATGCCATTCCCACAAAATGCCCAAACCGCAATTGAAGTAGAAGAAACTATTCGTAAACAGGGCGCAGTACCAGCCACTATCGCCATTATTGGCGGTGTGATGAAAGTGGGCTTAAGTAAAGAAGAAATCGAATTGCTGGGCCGTGAAGGACATAACGTGACCAAAGTTAGTCGTCGCGATTTACCTTTTGTTGTTGCCGCCGGAAAAAATGGCGCAACCACTGTGGCTTCAACGATGATTATTGCGGCGCTTGCCGGAATTAAAGTATTTGCCACCGGGGGAATTGGTGGTGTGCATCGCGGGGCGGAACATACCTTCGATATTTCTGCCGATTTACAGGAACTGGCAAATACCAATGTCACTGTTGTTTGTGCGGGGGCAAAATCTATTCTCGATTTAGGATTAACAACAGAATATTTAGAAACCTTCGGTGTACCGTTAATTGGTTATCAGACAAAAGCGCTGCCTGCGTTTTTCTGCCGAACCAGCCCATTTGAAGTCAGCATTCGTCTTGACAGTGCCCGCGAAATTGCTCGCGCGATGGCAGTGAAGTGGCAAACCGGTTTGAACGGCGGCCTGGTAGTGGCGAATCCGATCCCGGAACAGTTTGCGATGCCAGAAGAAACCATCAATGCAGCAATTGATCAAGCCGTTGCTGAAGCCGAAGAACAGGGTGTTATTGGGAAAGAGAGTACACCGTTCCTGCTGGCGCGTGTTGCGGAGCTAACAGGCGGTGATAGCCTGAAATCCAATATTCAACTGGTCTTTAATAACGCCATTCTGGCGAGCGAAATTGCCAAAGAATATCAGCGTCTCGTGGGTTAATTTCTGGCGGGCAGAAAGCCGTCGCCCGTACTCATCAAACATACCAAAACCTGGCGCTGACGCCGGGTTTACTGGCATGAAGGGAAAATCATTATGGATATAATGAGAAGTGTTGTGGGGATGGTGGTATTGCTGGCAATTGCCTTTGTGTTGTCGGTAAATAAAAAGAGCATCAGCTTGCGCACGGTTGGCGCTGCGCTGCTGCTGCAAATTGCCATTGGTGGCATCATGCTCTATTTTCCCCCGGGAAAATGGGCAGTAGAGCAGGCGGCATTAGGCGTCCATAAAGTGATGTCCTACAGTGACGCAGGAAGTGCCTTTATTTTTGGTTCGCTGGTCGGTCCCAAAATGGATGTTCTGTTTGACGGTGCGGGCTTTATCTTCGCCTTTCGCGTACTCCCGGCGATTATTTTCGTTACCGCGCTTATCAGCTTGCTGTACTACATTGGCGTAATGGGGCTGCTGATTCGTATTCTTGGCAGTATTTTTCAGAAAGCCCTCAACATCAGCAAAATCGAATCTTTTGTCGCAGTCACCACTATTTTCCTCGGGCAAAATGAGATCCCGGCGATCGTTAAACCTTTTATTGATCGCATGAATCGCAACGAGCTATTTACGGCTATTTGTAGCGGCATGGCGTCTATTGCGGGTTCGATGATGATTGGCTATGCCGGAATGGGCGTGCCGATTGACTATTTGTTAGCCGCTTCGCTGATGGCTATTCCTGGCGGTATCCTGTTTGCACGTATTCTTAGTCCGGCGACGGAACCTTCGCAAGTTACGTTTGAAAATCTGTCGTTTAGCGAAACACCGCCAAAAAGCATTATTGAAGCTGCGGCGAACGGTGCAATGACCGGGCTGAAAATCGCCGCCGGTGTGGCGACGGTGGTAATGGCATTTGTGGCAATTATTGCGCTGATCAATGGCATTATTGGTGGAGTTGGCGGCTGGTTTGGTTTTGCCAATGTCTCTCTGGAAAGCATTTTCGGCTATGTGCTGGCCCCGTTGGCATGGATTATGGGGGTGGACTGGAGTGATGCAAATCTTGCCGGAAGTTTGATTGGGCAGAAACTGGCGATTAATGAGTTTGTTGCTTATCTCAATTTCTCGCCCTATCTGCAAACGAGCGGCACGCTGGATGTCAAGACCATTGCCATTATCTCGTTCGCCCTCTGTGGGTTTGCAAACTTTGGTTCTATCGGTGTTGTCGTTGGCGCATTTTCGGCTATTTCGCCAAAACGTGCTCCAGAAATCGCCCAGCTTGGTTTACGGGCGCTGGCAGCAGCAACGCTTTCCAACCTGATGAGTGCGACTATTGCCGGGTTCTTTATTGGTCTGGCGTAATGCTCGATTTGTAGACCGGATAAAACGTATTAAGCGTTGCATCCGGCAATCGCGCTATTGCAAATAATTTTTACTGCATCATCCCGGAGAATTTATTCTCCGGGTCCATCTCCAGCGCCAGTCCTGACAACTGCTTTCTGTTTTTAATGAGATACCCTTTCTTGCTTTTAGTTAATAAACCGTCGTGAATGAATTGCGCGAGAACATATAAAAGATGTCGATAAGAAACGCCTAAATACTCTGCCGCTTGCGTATGCTTTTCGTGATAAAGATCACCTTCCTGCGAGAGTAATATAAAAGCTGCCAGGCGATTAACTAACGGAAATGATTGATTCTGAGTTAAAGAAACAATATTACGATAATTTTTATGACTTAAGGTGACGCAGAGTTTTCGTAAAAATAGCGTGTCGTTTAATAACCGCGGGCGGTAATGTTTCATAGGGAGCGCAAGGCACCAACACTCTTCAATAGCCTGCACCGCACGCGGTTCATGGTCTTTGTCGATTAACTCAATCTCGCCAATAAAACAGGGGGCGGCAAAGAAATCGATCAGCGACACGCGACCATTAGCTAGCGTGGCGTAAAGCCTGGCGCGGCCTCGCGTCAGGTAAAACAGCCAGGACGGCTGTTGCCCTTCCTGCACAATGTAGTCACGCGCTAAAAAATGAAACAGCCGCGTATCGGCTGAAACATCCGTTAAAAAGCAATCCTTAAACGCGGATTCACTCATCAATTGCTGCTTAAGATCATTATTGTGGATTTCTTTCACGATGTTTATCCGCTATGAGATTTCTCATATTTAGCATACGTACGCGGTTGGTAAGATTCAATCATCGGCCCGGTCGAATTTTCTTTGCTGTAGAAAAAATAACGCAACTGGAAACAGAGGAAATAAACAATGGAAAAGAGAAAAATTATTCTGGATTGTGATCCGGGTCATGATGATGCTATTGCTATAATGATGGCGGCGAAACATCCGGCAATAGATTTATTAGGCATCACTATTGTAGCGGGTAATCAGACGCTTGATAAAACATTAATTAATGGCCTGAATGTTTGCCAGAAACTGGAGATTAATGTTCCGGTTTATGCGGGGATGCCGCAACCCATTATGCGTCAACAAATCGTTGCCGATAATATTCACGGTGAAACCGGACTGGATGGCCCGGTATTCGAGCCGCTGACCCGCCAGGCAGAAAGTACCCACGCGGTGAAATACATCATTGATACCCTGATGGCAAGCGATGGCGATATCACTCTGGTGCCGGTTGGTCCGCTTTCAAATATCGCGGTGGCAATGCGTATGCAACCCGCGATCCTGCCCAAAATCCGTGAAATTGTGCTAATGGGCGGCGCTTACGGTACAGGCAACTTCACGCCATCTGCCGAGTTCAACATCTTTGCTGACCCGGAAGCAGCCCGCGTGGTGTTCACCTCTGGCGTTCCATTAGTGATGATGGGCCTCGATCTCACCAACCAGACCGTTTGCACCCCGGACGTGATTGCTCGGATGGAAAGGGCAGGCGGCCCTGCCGGAGAGCTGTTCAGCGACATCATGAACTTCACTCTCAAAACGCAGTTCGAAAACTACGGCCTGGCTGGCGGCCCGGTGCACGACGCCACCTGCATCGGTTATCTGATTAACCCTGATGGCATTAAAACCCAGGAGATGTACGTCGAAGTGGACGTCAACAGTGGCCCTTGCTATGGGCGCACCGTCTGCGACGAGCTGGGCGTTCTTGGCAAGCCCGCCAATACCAAAGTCGGCATCACTATTGATACCGACTGGTTCTGGGGCTTAGTCGAAGAGTGCGTGCGCGGCTACATCAAAACCCATTAAGCGTTGATAACAAGCCGGGCCGATAGCGCAAGATGCAGGCCCGACTATTTCTGATGGGCAGAAAGCCGTCGCCCAATATGACATGAAGAGATAATCACTATGGATGTCATGAGAAGTGTTCTGGGAATGGTGGTATTGCTGGCAATTGCATTTTTGCTGTCAGTAAACAAGAAGAAGATCAGCCTGCGTACCGTTGGCGCGGCGTTAGTGTTACAGGTTGTGATTGGCGGCATTATGCTTTGGTTACCGCCAGGGCGTTGGGTCGCTGAAAAAGTCGCTTTTGGCGTGCATAAAGTGATGGCGTACAGCGACGCGGGTAGCGCATTTATCTTCGGTTCGCTGGTCGGGCCGAAAATGGACACGCTGTTTGATGGCGCAGGATTTATCTTTGGTTTCAGAGTATTACCGGCAATTATCTTCGTTACAGCACTGGTGAGTATTCTCTACTACATCGGTGTGATGGGGATTTTAATTCGCATTCTCGGCGGTATCTTCCAGAAAGCGTTAAATATCAGCAAGATCGAGTCATTCGTCGCGGTCACTACCATTTTCCTCGGGCAAAACGAAATTCCGGCAATCGTCAAACCCTTTATCGATCGTCTGAATCGCAATGAATTATTTACAGCGATTTGTAGTGGCATGGCCTCGATTGCTGGTTCGACAATGATTGGTTACGCCGCCCTGGGCGTACCTGTGGAATATTTGCTGGCGGCATCGTTAATGGCGATCCCAGGCGGGATCTTGTTTGCCCGCCTGTTAAGCCCGGCTACGGAATCTTCGCAGGTTTCCTTTAATAACCTCTCTTTCACCGAAACACCGCCAAAAAGCATTATTGAAGCCGCTGCGACAGGGGCAATGACCGGGCTGAAAATCGCCGCCGGTGTAGCGACAGTTGTTATGGCATTTGTCGCCATCATTGCGTTAATTAATGGTATTATCGGCGGCGTTGGCGGCTGGTTTGGTTTTGCACATGCCTCGCTGGAGTCCATTTTAGGTTACCTGTTGGCCCCATTGGCGTGGGTGATGGGGGTTGACTGGAGTGATGCAAATCTTGCCGGGAGTTTGATTGGGCAGAAGCTGGCGATCAATGAATTTGTCGCTTATCTCAATTTCTCGCCATATCTGCAAACGGGTGGCACTCTGGATGCTAAAACCGTGGCGATTATTTCTTTCGCGTTGTGCGGTTTCGCTAACTTTGGTTCTATCGGGGTGGTGGTGGGGGCGTTTTCTGCGGTTGCGCCACACCGTGCGCCGGAAATCGCCCAACTTGGTTTACGCGCGCTGGCGGCGGCGACACTTTCTAACCTGATGAGTGCTACTATTGCAGGATTCTTTATTGGTTTAGCGTAGTGCGCAATTTATGAGCCGGATAAGATGCGGTCAAGCGTCGAATCCGGCAACATTGTTACACCATTGGCACTAATGAAAGCGCGTTATCGGCAGACAGGGTAGGGTTGTTTAAGCTGCCGCTGGCGCGCGAAATTGCCGCGCAGGCTACCGCAAAACGGGCGCTGTCGCGGAAACTGTATCCTTCAAGAAAGCTATATACCAGGCCCGCCATAAAACCATCGTCAGCACCAAAACTGTCTACTGTCGTATGCGCTGGCGCGGTCAGCAAAAATTGTTCTCCATCCTTATCGCTGCAAAATACAGATTCATCTTTCAGATAAACAAAAATGCGTTTAACACCTTGTTGATGCAGCGAATTTACAGCTCTGATGCGATCGTTGTCGTCTTTAATCGGTTGCCCCCACAAAATTTCCAGTTCATTTTGTGTTGGTTTCAGAGTGTGGATCCGGCTGTACCAGTTTTTTACTTTGTTCGCTTTAAATTCGGAAACGGTATCGACAAACATCGGAATTTCATCAGCAATGGTAAAGACCCACTCCAGGGCTTCAGGTGTGAGATTACAATCAGCCAGCACCACACCAGCATGGCGAATCAAGTCCCGTGAAGTATTGAGCAGTTGAGGCGTTAGCTGTTGCAGAATATGTGTGTCATTGATTGCCAGGATAGTTTCTTCCTGCTTATTAGCGATAGCGAGATAAGTTGCAGTGCTGTGTCCATGCAGACGAATGCAGTTTGAAACGTTCACGCCCGCGCGGCGCGTTTCTTCCAGTAATGTCTCGCCGTAAAAATCGTTGCCAATAGCTGATATTAAATGCACATCCCGACCAAGCAGAGCCAGGTTATGCGCGATATTACGTCCGACGCCGCCTGCGGAACAGTGAACAGAACCTGGATGAGAGGCTGCTTGCGGGTAACGGATATCCGCCATTCCGCGAATATCCATATTGATTGCACCCACAACCACACAGTAATCCTGCTCGGTAAGGATATATCCTTTGCCTTTAATCAAACCCTTGCGCATCAAATCCATAATATGAGCGGCAACACGTGAGCGGCTGATTTGCAGAATATCGGCGATTTCATTCTGTTGAATCAGCGGGTTACGCCGTAAAATTTTAAGAATCTGCTTTTCCCTGTCGTTCATCGATCAGGCCACCGCTTTTTCAGTTTGTTGCGCTTTCAGCCAGGCGATCTCTTCTGCCCAGATATCCGGGTTGATGGTTTCAAGGATCAGCGGAATGCCGTCGAAACGGTCGTCCTGCATGATCCAGCGGAACGCATCATGACCGATATTGCCTTCACCGAGGCTATGATGGCGGTCAACGCGGCTGCCAAAGGTGCTTTTCGCATCGTTAAGGTGCATCCCGCGCAGATACTTAAAGCCAACAATACGGGCAAAATCCGCGAACGTTTTCTCGCATTCGGCTGGAGTACGCAAATCATACCCGGCAGCGAAAGCATGGCAGGTATCAATGCAGACGCCGACACGGGATTTATCTTCCACGCCGTCGATAATCGCCGCGAGATGTTCGAATTTAAACCCTAAGTTACTGCCCTGACCGGCGGTGTTTTCAATCACCGCTGTTACACCTTGAGTTTTATCCAGCGCAATGTTGATGGATTCGGCAATACGCGCAAGGCAATCCTCTTCTGAAATCTGCATCAGATGGCTGCCAGGGTGGAAGTTGAGCAAAGAAAGCCCCAGTTGTTCGCAACGCTGCATTTCATCTATAAAGGCATCGCGCGATTTTTCCAGAGCTTCAGTGACCGGATGTCCGAGGTTAATCAGATAGCTGTCGTGGGGAAGAATTTGCGCCGATGTGTAGTGATATTTTTCACAGGCCGCTTTGAATTCATCGATGGTTTGCGTCGTGAGCGGTGCGGCACGCCACTGACGTTGGTTTTTGGTGAACAAGGCAAACGCGGTTGCGTCGATTTCGGCGGCGCGAATTGCGGCATTTGCCAGACCGCCAGCAGCACTAACGTGCGCTCCAATGTATTTCATGCGAGGACTCCTGTTAAACCCGCTGGAGGAAAACGGTAATGATAGCGGGTTAACAGGAGCAAGATGTAGTGGTTTATGCGATGACGCTTTGAATCACATAGTTAATCGCACCACCACCAACAATCAGCCAGGCAAACAGTACCAGTGCCATCAGCAGAGGTTTCGCCCCGGCTTTTTTCAGCGCGCTGACGTGAGTGGTCAGACCCAGCGCCGCCATCGCCATTGCCAGCAGGAAGGTATCCAGCGTTACCAGCATGTTCACCACGCTCTGCGGTAACAGGTGGAACGAGTTAAAGATGGCAACGACGATGAACAATATGGCAAACCACGGAATAGTGATTTTGCTTTTCTCGCCGCTGTTCGCCCCAGACAGCTGTTTAACACGCGCCGCCAGCAGGATGAGGAACGGAGCCAGCATCATCACGCGCAGCATTTTGGAAATAACTGCTGCGTTTTCCGCATCCGGGCTGATGGCATGACCTGCCGCCACCACCTGCGCCACTTCGTGCACAGTAGAACCAATGTAGATACCGAAAGTTTCCGGACTAAACCATTGAGACATCAGCGGATATATCGCCGGGTAGAGGAAAATCGCGACGGTCCCGAAGATAACAACGGTTGCAACAGCCACGGTTACTTTACTGGCTTCCGCTTTCACTACCGGCTCAGTCGCCAGTACCGCGGCAGCACCACAGATACTGCTACCGGCACCGATCAACCAGCTGGTGTGCTTATCCAGACCAAACACTTTCTGCCCCAGGAAGCAAGCCAGCAGGAAGGTACTGGACAGCGTCAGCACGTCAATGATGATCCCACTGATACCGACATCGGCAATTTGCGAGAACGTCAGACGGAAGCCATAAAGAATGATACCCAGACGTAATAAATATTGCTTGGCAAACAGCACACCACCGTCACAGCTTTTCCAGATGTGCGGATAGATGGTGTTGCCTAAAACCATCCCCAACAAGATTGCGAGGGTGAGGGCACTAAACCCGGCACCCGCAACCGCGGGAATGGAACCACCCCACAGGGCGACCCCGGTGATAACTGCACTCAGGGCTAACCCCGGAATAAAATGCCACAGTGTACGATGTTGTTTCTGTAAGGTGATATTCGTCATAACCCTCTCCTTTAACCGGGCATAAGGTTACGACTAACTGGTTTAAAAATAAAATTGATTATATATTTATAATTAATCTTTATAAGTGGTAAGCGACTATGCACATCACCCTCCGGCAGTTGGAAGTTTTTGCAGAAGTATTGAAAAGTGGATCAACCACCCAGGCGTCGGTGATGCTGGCGTTGTCGCAATCAGCAGTGAGCGCAGCCTTGACCGACCTGGAAGGGCAGCTTGGCGTGCAACTGTTTGATCGCGTGGGGAAAAGACTGGTTGTTAATGAACACGGGCGGCTGCTCTATCCGCGTGCGTTGGCATTGCTTGAACAGGCGGTTGAAATCGAACAACTGTTTCGCGAAGACAACGGCGCGATTCGTATCTATGCCAGTAGTACCATCGGTAACTACATTCTGCCTGCAGTTATCGCCCGTTATCGCCATGATTATCCGCAGTTGCCGATTGAACTTAGCGTTGGGAACAGCCAGGACGTGATGCAAGCGGTGCTGGATTTCCGCGTTGATATTGGTTTTATTGAAGGACCGTGCCACAGCACTGAAATTATTTCTGAACCGTGGCTGGAAGACGAGCTGGTGGTTTTCGCCGCGCCGACTTCGCCGTTGGCCCGTGGTCCGGTCACCTTAGAGCAGCTGGCCGCTGCGCCGTGGATCCTGCGTGAACGCGGTTCCGGCACGCGGGAGATTGTCGATTATCTATTGCTGTCACATTTACCGAAGTTTGAGATGGCGATGGAATTAGGTAACTCCGAGGCAATCAAACATGCGGTGCGTCATGGGTTGGGAATTAGTTGCCTGTCGCGACGGGTGATTGAAGATCAATTGCAGGCAGGCACATTAAGTGAAGTTGCGGTCCCTCTGCCGCGCCTGATGCGTACGTTGTGGCGTATACATCATCGGCAAAAACACCTTTCCAACGCGCTACGGCGCTTTCTGGACTATTGCGATCCCGCGAATGTACCGCGTTAAGTTGCTGTACAAGAACATGCTGGTGCTGTGTCGATTTCGTGACGCAGCGCCCTCAGCATGCATTCGCCAGAAAAGAGATTGGCTGCTTTACTTATAATCCCTGGGCGATCATGAAGGTGTCTTATAACCGTGTATTTCTGCCGGAAGGATTGCCAATCGTCTGCTACAATCGCGCCTCATTTTTAAGATGGATAGCATTTTTGTATGGTTTCCGAAACTAAAACCACAGAAGCGCCGGGCTTACGCCGTGAATTAAAGGCGCGTCACCTGACGATGATTGCCATTGGCGGTTCCATCGGTACAGGTCTTTTTGTTGCCTCTGGCGCAACGATTTCTCAGGCAGGTCCGGGCGGGGCATTGCTCTCGTATATGCTGATTGGCCTGATGGTTTACTTCCTGATGACCAGTCTCGGTGAACTGGCTGCATATATGCCGGTTTCCGGTTCGTTTGCCACTTACGGTCAGAACTATGTTGAAGAAGGCTTTGGCTTCGCGCTGGGCTGGAACTACTGGTACAACTGGGCGGTGACTATCGCCGTTGACCTGGTTGCAGCTCAGCTGGTCATGAGCTGGTGGTTCCCGGATACACCGGGCTGGATCTGGAGTGCGTTGTTCCTCGGCGTTATCTTCCTGCTGAACTACATCTCAGTTCGTGGCTTTGGTGAAGCGGAATACTGGTTCTCACTGATCAAAGTCACGACAGTTATTGTCTTTATCATCGTTGGCGTGCTGATGATTATCGGTATCTTCAAAGGCGCGCAGCCTGCGGGCTGGAGCAACTGGACAATCGGCGAAGCGCCGTTTGCTGGTGGTTTTGCGGCGATGATCGGCGTAGCTATGATTGTCGGCTTCTCTTTCCAGGGAACCGAGCTGATCGGTATTGCTGCAGGCGAGTCCGAAGATCCGGCGAAAAACATTCCACGCGCGGTACGTCAGGTGTTCTGGCGAATCCTGTTGTTCTATGTGTTCGCGATCCTGATTATCAGCCTGATTATTCCGTACACCGATCCGAGCCTGCTGCGTAACGATGTTAAAGACATCAGCGTTAGTCCGTTCACCCTGGTGTTCCAGCACGCGGGTCTGCTCTCTGCGGCGGCGGTGATGAACGCAGTTATTCTGACGGCGGTGCTGTCAGCGGGTAACTCCGGTATGTATGCGTCTACTCGTATGCTGTACACCCTGGCGTGTGACGGTAAAGCGCCGCGCATTTTCGCTAAACTGTCGCGTGGTGGCGTGCCGCGTAATGCGCTGTATGCGACGACGGTGATTGCCGGTCTGTGCTTCCTGACCTCCATGTTTGGCAACCAGACGGTATACCTGTGGCTGCTGAACACCTCCGGGATGACGGGTTTTATCGCCTGGCTGGGGATTGCCATTAGCCACTATCGCTTCCGTCGCGGTTACGTATTGCAGGGACACGACATTAACGATCTGCCGTACCGTTCAGGTTTCTTCCCACTGGGGCCGATCTTCGCATTCATTCTGTGTCTGATTATCACTTTGGGCCAGAACTACGAAGCGTTCCTGAAAGATACCATTGACTGGGGCGGCGTAGCGGCAACGTATATTGGTATCCCGCTGTTCCTGATTATTTGGTTCGGCTACAAGCTGATTAAAGGAACTCACTTCGTACGCTACAGCGAAATGAAGTTCCCGCAGAACGATAAGAAATAAGTTTCCTCCCTTCCTTGCTAAGCCCTCTCAACCGAGAGGGCTTTTTCAATTCCATTTCCCTGACAAATCATGCGGATATAAAATTTAACATTTGGATTGATAATTGTTATCGTTTGCATTATCGTTACGCCGCAATCAAAAAAGGCTGACAAATCAGAGGCTGTTCCGGCTTTCTGGGATGATCACCTGCATACAAATAAGTCCACCGCGATGCTGCCGTACGCAAGGGGACGTGAAGAAGATGTGAGCGATAACCCATTTTATTTTCGTAGTTACCTCATGGAGATATGGAATGTTTAGGTTGAACCCTTTCGTACGGGTCGGGCTGTGTTTGTCCGCTATTTCTTGTGCATGGCCTGTGTTAGCGGTCGATGATGATGGCGAAACGATGGTTGTCACTGCATCTTCCGTTGAACAAAACCTCAAAGATGCACCCGCCAGTATCAGCGTCATTACCCAGGAAGACCTGCAGCGAAAACCGGTACAGAATCTGAAGGATGTCCTCAAAGAAGTGCCTGGCGTACAACTGACGAACGAAGGGGATAACCGTAAGGGCGTTAGTATTCGTGGTCTGGACAGCAGCTACACCCTGATTCTCGTCGACGGTAAACGCGTTAACTCCCGCAATGCCGTCTTCCGCCACAATGATTTCGATCTGAACTGGATCCCGGTCGATTCCATCGAACGTATTGAAGTGGTTCGTGGCCCGATGTCGTCGCTATACGGCTCCGATGCGCTCGGCGGTGTAGTGAATATCATCACCAAAAAAATCGGTCAGAAATGGTCGGGTACCGTTACCGTCGATACCACCATTCAGGAACATCGCGATCGCGGTGATACCTATAACGGTCAGTTCTTTACCAGTGGACCATTAATTGATGGTGTGCTGGGAATGAAAGCTTACGGCAGCCTGGCAAAACGTGAAAAGGATGACCCGCAAAACTCAACGACCACCGATACCGGAGAAACGCCGCGTATTGAAGGATTCTCCAGCCGCGACGGCAATGTCGAATTTGCCTGGACACCGAATCAAAATCACGATTTTACTGCCGGATACGGTTTCGACCGTCAGGATCGTGATTCCGACTCGCTGGACAAAAACCGCCTGGAACGCCAGAACTACTCCGTCAGCCATAATGGGCGTTGGGATTACGGCACCAGCGAACTGAAATACTACGGTGAGAAAGTCGAGAACAAAAACCCTGGCAACAGCAGCCCGATAACTTCCGAAAGCAATGCGGTCGACGGCAAATACACGTTGCCGCTGACGGCAATTAATCAGTTTCTCACGGTTGGCGGTGAATGGCGTCACGACAAACTTAGCGATGCGGTGAACCTGACCGGGGGAACCAGCTCCAAAACGTCTGCCAGCCAGTACGCGCTGTTTGTGGAAGATGAATGGCGGATCTTCGAGCCGCTGGCGCTGACGACCGGCGTGCGTATGGACGATCACGAAACCTACGGTGAACACTGGAGTCCGCGTGCCTACCTGGTTTATAACGCCACCGACACCGTAACGGTGAAAGGGGGCTGGGCGACGGCATTTAAAGCACCTTCTCTGTTGCAACTTAGCCCTGACTGGACGAGCAATTCCTGCCGTGGCGCATGTAAGATTGTGGGTAGCCCGGATCTGAAACCAGAAACCAGCGAAAGTTGGGAGCTGGGGCTTTACTACATGGGTGAAGAAGGCTGGCTGGAAGGGGTTGAATCCAGCGTTACCGTTTTCCGTAACGATGTGAAAGATCGTATCAGCATCAGCCGTACGTCTGACGTCAACGCTGCACCGGGCTACCAAAACTTTGTTGGTTTTGAGACGGGCGCTAACGGACGGCGCATACCGGTATTTAGCTACTACAACGTTAACAAAGCTCGTATTCAGGGCGTGGAAACCGAACTGAAAATTCCGTTCAACGATGAATGGAAACTGTCGATCAACTACACCTACAACGATGGTCGTGATGTCAGCAACGGCGAAAACAAACCGCTATCCGATCTGCCGTTCCATACTGCTAACGGTACGCTGGACTGGAAACCGCTGGCGCTGGAAGACTGGTCATTCTATGTTTCTGGTCACTATACCGGGCAGAAACGCGCCGACAGCGCGACGGCTAAAACACCGGGCGGTTATACCATCTGGAATACCGGCGCGGCCTGGCAGGTGACTAAAGACGTCAAACTGCGCGCAGGCGTGCTGAACCTTGGCGACAAGGATCTCAGTCGTGACGACTACAGCTATAACGAAGACGGACGTCGTTACTTTATGGCAGTGGATTATCGCTTCTGATGAGAAGATGCCCGGCGAACCGGGCGGACTTTCACTTCAGTAAATACTGCGCATGGAAGCGCAGGTGATCCTCTATAAAAGAGGCGATGAAGTAGTAACTGTGATCATATCCCGGCTGAATACGCAGCGTCATCGGCCACGCTTTCTGGCGCGCGGCTTCTGCCAGTACCGCAGGTTGCAACTGGTCGGCAAGAAACTGATCATTATCGCCCTGATCGATAAGCGTCGGGATCGCATCCTGCGCGTTACTGGCATACATCAGCGCGCAACTGTCCCATTCCAGCCATGCATTTTTGTCCTCACCTAAATAGCTGCTAAACGCTTTGATTCCCCACGGGACGCTGCACGGATTCACAATTGGCGCAAAGGCCGAAACGCTGGTGTATTTACCCGGATTTTTCAGCGCCATAATCAGCGCACCGTGACCACCCATTGAATGACCGCTAATGGCGCAGCGGTCGCTGACATTAAATTGCGACTGAACCAGCGCCGGTAATTCATCGCGCAGATAATCATACATCCGGTAATGCGTCGCCCACGGCGGTTGCGTGGCGTTAAGATAAAACCCCGCGCCCTGGCCTAAATCGTAGCCATCATCGTTGGCAACCTGTTCGCCGCGCGGGCTGGTGTCTGGCATCACCAGTACAATCCCCAGTTCTGCCGCCACGCGCTGGGCACCCGCCTTGATGGTGAAGTTCTCGTCATTGCAGGTTAATCCGGAAAGCCAGTACAGCACTGGTGGCGGGGTGTGATCACGAGGTGGTGGGAGAAAGATACTGAACGTCATCGGACAGTTTAAGGTACTGGAGTCGTGTCGCCAGCGTTGCTGCCAGCCTTCAAAACAGCGGTGCTCTTCGAGCATTTCCATGCGTGGCTCCTTGTTGTGTTGTTTGCAATTTCTTCATCATACCGTTTATTCAATGTGCTGTGAGTAACTTTCACTTCCGTATTTGCATAACGATGTTTTAACATCTGCTGATGAAAGGCAGCGGCAATTACAATAATTATCGCTGTGAATACTGGATTATGTGCGCCGCCTCACGCACAATAATCAAGCTGTAAATCAGCTTAATAACTTTGCCCCCACGCAGGGCGGAGGCGTCACACCTGCAGGAGAAATCATAAATGCCATCACTCAGTAAAGAAGCGGCCCTGGTTCATGAAGCGTTAGTTGCGCGAGGACTGGAAACACCGCTGCGCCCGCCCGTGCATGAAATGGATAACGAAACGCGCAAAAGCCTTATTGCTGGTCATATGACCGAAATCATGCAGCTGCTGAATCTCGACCTGGCTGATGACAGTTTGATGGAAACGCCGCATCGCATCGCTAAAATGTATGTCGATGAAATTTTCTCCGGTCTGGATTACGCCAACTTCCCGAAAATCACCCTCATTGAAAACAAAATGAAGGTCGATGAAATGGTCACCGTGCGCGATATCACTCTGACCAGTACCTGTGAACACCATTTTGTTACCATCGATGGCAAAGCGACGGTGGCTTATATCCCGAAAGATTCGGTGATCGGTCTGTCAAAAATTAACCGTATCGTGCAGTTCTTTGCCCAGCGTCCGCAGGTGCAGGAACGTCTGACGCAGCAAATTCTTATTGCGCTACAAACGCTGCTGGGCACCAATAACGTGGCTGTCTCGATCGACGCGGTGCATTACTGCGTGAAGGCGCGTGGCATCCGCGATGCAACCAGTGCCACAACAACGACCTCTCTTGGTGGATTGTTCAAATCCAGTCAGAATACGCGCCACGAGTTTCTGCGCGCTGTGCGTCATCACAACTGATTAAAAGGCAGGAACCATGGAGCGCAACGTCACGCTCGATTTTGTTCGCGGCGTCGCCATTCTGGGGATCCTGCTATTAAACATCAGCGCCTTTGGGCTACCAAAGGCGGCTTATCTCAATCCCGCCTGGTACGGTGCTATTACGCCGCAGGATGCATGGACCTGGGCATTTCTTGATCTCATCGCCCAGGTGAAATTCCTCACGCTTTTTGCGCTGCTGTTTGGTGCTGGACTGCAAATGTTGCTGCCCCGTGGCAGACGCTGGATCCAGTCGCGGTTAACGCTGTTAGTCTTATTGGGCTTTATTCACGGTTTATTGTTCTGGGACGGCGATATTCTTCTGGCTTACGGGCTGGTGGGCTTAATCTGCTGGCGGCTGGTGCGCGATGCGCCATCGGTAAAAAGCCTGTTTAATACCGGCGTCATGCTTTATCTGGTGGGGCTTGGCGTTTTGCTGTTATTGGGGCTGATTTCCGACAGCCAGACCAGCCGCGCCTGGACGCCGGATGCATCGGCTATTTTGTATGAAAAATACTGGAAGCTTCACGGCGGCGTTGATGCGATCAGTAATCGTGCCGATGGTGTTGGCAACAGTTTACTGGCACTGGGCGCACAGTATGGCTGGCAACTGGCTGGGATGATGCTCATTGGTGCGGCGCTGATGCGCAGCGGCTGGCTGAAAGGGCAGTTCAGCTTACGTCACTATCGTCGTACTGGTTTTGTGCTGGTGGCGATTGGGGTGACCATTAACCTTCCTGCCATCGCCCTGCAATGGCAGCTGGACTGGGCGTATCGCTGGTGTGCCTTCTTACTTCAAATGCCGCGGGAACTGAGTGCGCCGTTTCAGGCGATTGGCTATGCGTCGCTGTTTTATGGCTTCTGGCCGCAATTAAGCCGCTTTAAGCTGGTGCTGGCAATCGCCTGCGTCGGACGGATGGCGCTGACCAACTATCTATTGCAAACGCTGATTTGTACCACGCTTTTTTACCACCTCGGTTTGTTTATGCATTTTGATCGCCTGGAGCTGCTGGCGTTTGTTATTCCGGTATGGCTGGCGAATATCCTCTTCTCTGTTATCTGGCTGCGTTACTTCCGCCAGGGGCCGGTGGAATGGCTCTGGCGTCAGTTAACTTTGCGTGCTGCCGGAACGGCAATATCTAAAACATCAAGATAACGATCTGGATCACATTCGTTAACAAAACGGCTGTAACCGTTTCCATTGCTGTGACTCGATTCACGAAGTCCTGTATTCAGTGCTGACAAAATAGCCGCCAGCAAGCAGTCATTTACTGCAATCTCATAACAGGTAGTGAATATGATCACCATTCGTGATGTAGCGCGTCAGGCTGGCGTCTCTGTGGCAACGGTTTCCCGGGTGCTCAATAACAGCACGCTGGTCAGTGCCGACACGCGTGAAGCAGTAATGAAAGCCGTGAGTGAGCTGGATTATCGGCCAAATGCCAATGCCCAGGCGCTGGCAACTCAGGTTAGCGATACCATTGGCGTGGTGGTGATGGACGTTTCTGATGCTTTTTTCGGCGCGCTGGTAAAAGCGGTGGATCTGGTCGCCCAGCAGCATCAGAAATACGTGCTAATCGGCAATAGCTATCATGAAGCGGAAAAAGAGCGTCACGCCATTGAGGTGTTAATTCGCCAGCGTTGTAATGCGTTGATTGTTCACTCAAAAGCATTGAGTGACGATGAACTGGCGCAATTTATGGATAACATTCCCGGTATGGTGTTAATCAACCGCGTTGTGCCGGGGTACGCCCATCGTTGCGTTTGCCTGGATAATCTCAGCGGTGCCCGAATGGCGACGCGCATGTTGCTGAATAACTGTCATCAACGTATTGGTTATCTTTCTTCCAGCCACGGCATTGAAGATGACGCCATGCGTAAAGCAGGCTGGATGAGTGCGTTGAAAGAGCAGGATATTATTCCGCCGGAAAGCTGGATTGGCACTGGTACGCCGGACATGCCGGGCGGTGAGGCGGCGATGGTTGAACTGCTGGGGCGCAATCTACAACTTACCGCTGTATTTGCTTATAACGACAATATGGCCGCTGGCGCACTGACAGCATTAAAAGATAATGGCATTGCGATTCCGTTACATCTCTCAATCATCGGTTTCGATGATATTCCCATCGCCCGTTACACCGACCCGCAATTAACGACCGTGCGTTATCCCATTGCTTCAATGGCGAAATTAGCCACCGAACTGGCCTTGCAGGGGGCAGCAGGCAATATTGATCCTCGTGCCAGCCACTGTTTTATGCCGACGTTAGTGCGTCGCCATTCTGTCGCAACACGCCAGAATGCGGCGACGATCACTAACTCAACAAATCAGGCGATGTAACCGCTTTCAATCTGTGAGTGATTTCACAGTATCTTAACAATGTGATAGCTATGATTGCACCGTTTTAACGTTGTAACCCGTATGTAACAGTGAATAATCACTTTCACCGAGGTAATAGCGTCATAACAACAATTAAAGCCGTTTTCTGGAGCGTTACCGGGCATGGAAGAACGAATTTTAAAAAGTGAGCTTCGGCGTTCAGTAACACTTCATTAACTCTACTGCCCCGCCGAGCATTTATCTCAAGCACTACCCTGCATAAGAAAAACCGGAGATACCATGAATAAGAAGGTGTTAACCCTGTCTGCTGTGATGGCCAGCATGTTATTCGGTGCCGCTGCACACGCTGCTGATACTCGCATTGGTGTAACAATCTATAAGTACGACGATAACTTTATGTCTGTAGTGCGCAAGGCTATTGAGCAAGATGCGAAAGCCGCGCCAGATGTTCAGCTGCTGATGAATGATTCTCAGAATGACCAGTCCAAGCAGAACGATCAGATCGACGTATTGCTGGCGAAAGGGGTGAAGGCACTGGCAATCAACCTGGTTGACCCGGCAGCTGCGGGTACGGTGATTGAGAAAGCGCGTGGGCAAAACGTGCCGGTGGTTTTCTTCAACAAAGAACCGTCTCGTAAGGCGCTGGATAGCTACGACAAAGCCTACTACGTTGGCACTGATTCCAAAGAGTCCGGCATTATTCAGGGCGATTTGATTGCTAAACACTGGGCGGCGAATCAGGGTTGGGATCTGAATAAAGATGGTCAGATTCAGTTCGTACTGCTGAAAGGTGAACCGGGCCATCCGGATGCAGAAGCACGTACCACTTACGTGATTAAAGAATTGAACGACAAAGGCATCAAAACTGAACAGTTACAGTTAGATACCGCTATGTGGGACACCGCTCAGGCGAAAGATAAGATGGACGCCTGGCTGTCTGGCCCGAACGCCAACAAAATCGAAGTGGTTATTGCTAACAACGATGCGATGGCAATGGGTGCGGTTGAAGCGCTGAAAGCACACAACAAGTCCAGCATTCCGGTGTTTGGCGTCGATGCGCTGCCAGAAGCTCTGGCGCTGGTGAAATCCGGTGCACTGGCGGGCACCGTACTGAACGATGCTAACAACCAGGCGAAAGCGACCTTTGATCTGGCGAAAAATCTGGCCGATGGCAAAGGTGCGGCTGATGGCACCAACTGGAAAATCGAAAACAAAGTGGTCCGCGTACCTTATGTTGGCGTAGATAAAGACAACCTGGCTGAATTCAGCAAGAAATAAGACTGATTGGGCGCAGTCTATTACTGCGCCCTTATTGTATGGCCAACAAGGTAAAATTATATGGTCAGCTCAACGACTCCGTCTTCCGGGGAATACTTGTTGGAAATGAGCGGTATCAACAAGTCTTTTCCTGGTGTTAAGGCACTTGATAACGTTAATTTAAAAGTCCGGCCACATTCTATCCATGCATTAATGGGGGAAAACGGCGCAGGAAAATCAACATTATTAAAATGCCTGTTTGGTATTTATCAAAAAGACTCCGGCACCATTTTATTCCAGGGTAAAGAGATCGATTTCCATTCTGCCAAAGAAGCACTGGAAAATGGTATTTCGATGGTACACCAGGAGTTAAACCTGGTATTACAACGTTCGGTGATGGATAACATGTGGCTGGGGCGATATCCCACCAAAGGCATGTTTGTCGATCAGGACAAAATGTACCGCGAAACCAAAGCGATTTTTGATGAACTGGATATTGATATCGATCCGCGTGCGCGCGTCGGCACATTATCCGTTTCGCAAATGCAGATGATCGAAATCGCCAAAGCGTTTTCCTATAACGCGAAAATTGTGATTATGGATGAACCGACTTCTTCGTTAACCGAAAAAGAGGTCAATCATCTGTTCACTATTATTCGTAAATTAAAAGAGCGCGGCTGCGGTATTGTTTATATCTCGCATAAAATGGAAGAAATCTTCCAGTTATGTGATGAAGTTACCGTATTGCGCGACGGTCAGTGGATCGCCACCGAACCGCTGGCAGGACTGACGATGGACAAGATCATCGCCATGATGGTTGGGCGTTCTCTTAACCAGCGTTTCCCTGACAAAGAAAACAAGCCGGGCGAAGTCATCCTCGAGGTGCGTAACCTGACGTCACTGCGCCAGCCGTCGATTCGCGATGTCTCGTTTGATCTGCATAAAGGGGAGATCCTCGGTATTGCCGGTCTGGTGGGGGCGAAACGTACCGATATTGTTGAGACGTTATTTGGTATTCGCGAGAAATCGGCTGGCACCATTACGTTGCACGGCAAACAGATCAATAACCATAATGCCAACGAAGCCATAAATCACGGATTTGCACTGGTAACTGAGGAGCGCCGCTCAACGGGAATTTATGCCTATCTGGATATTAGTTTTAACTCGTTAATTTCCAATATTCGCAACTACAAAAATAAAGTTGGTTTACTGGATAACTCGCGGATGAAAAGCGATACCCAGTGGGTGATTGATTCGATGCGGGTAAAAACGCCGGGTCATCGGACGCAAATTGGTTCGCTCTCCGGTGGTAATCAGCAAAAGGTGATTATTGGTCGCTGGCTACTAACGCAACCAGAAATATTAATGCTCGATGAACCGACGCGCGGTATTGATGTCGGGGCGAAGTTTGAAATTTATCAGTTAATTGCCGAACTGGCGAAGAAAGGCAAGGGGATTATTATTATCTCCTCTGAAATGCCTGAGTTGTTAGGGATAACAGACCGTATTCTGGTCATGAGCAATGGTCTCGTTTCCGGAATTGTCGATACAAAAACAACAACGCAAAACGAAATTCTGCGTCTTGCGTCTTTGCACCTTTAAGATTAGGGGCTTCCCATGAGTGCGTTAAATAAGAAAAGTTTTCTTACTTACCTGAAAGAGGGCGGTATTTACGTCGTTCTTTTAGTTTTGCTGGCGATTATTATTTTCCAGGACCCAACATTTTTAAGTCTGTTGAACTTAAGTAATATTCTCACCCAGTCATCGGTGCGTATTATTATCGCGCTCGGTGTGGCAGGGTTAATTGTCACCCAGGGGACCGATCTTTCTGCTGGTCGTCAGGTAGGGCTGGCGGCAGTGGTGGCTGCGACATTATTGCAGTCCATGGATAACGCCAACAAAGTGTTCCCGGAAATGGCGACGATGCCGATTGCGCTGGTTATTCTGATTGTCTGTGCCATTGGTGCGGTGATCGGTTTGATCAACGGTCTGATTATCGCTTATCTCAACGTGACGCCGTTCATTACCACGCTCGGCACGATGATCATCGTCTATGGAATCAACTCGCTCTATTACGACTTTGTCGGGGCGTCGCCAATTTCTGGTTTTGACAGTGGCTTCTCTACCTTTGCTCAGGGCTTTGTCGCGCTGGGGAGTTTCCGTCTCTCTTACATCACCTTCTACGCGTTGATTGCGGTGGCGTTCGTCTGGGTGTTGTGGAACAAAACCCGCTTCGGTAAGAACATTTTTGCCATTGGCGGTAACCCGGAAGCGGCAAAAGTATCTGGTGTCAACGTCGGCCTGAACCTGCTGATGATCTACGCGTTGTCTGGCGTGTTCTATGCCTTTGGCGGGATGTTAGAAGCCGGACGTATCGGCTCTGCCACCAACAACCTCGGCTTTATGTATGAGCTGGATGCTATCGCGGCGTGCGTGGTAGGCGGTGTATCGTTCAGCGGCGGTGTGGGGACGGTGATTGGCGTGGTGACCGGGGTAATTATTTTTACCGTCATCAACTATGGCCTGACGTATATCGGCGTAAACCCATACTGGCAGTACATCATCAAAGGGGCGATTATTATCTTCGCCGTAGCGCTGGATTCACTGAAATACGCGCGTAAGAAGTGATGTGATTGTGGATATTGCCGGATGCGCTGCATCCGGCAATCGGTGCCAAATGCCGGATGCGTCTCTGGTTTTACAACGTTACCGGGTGTTCTTTCTCGCCTTTCTTAAACTTCACTTCCCCGAGCTCAATACAACCCACCGGGCAGACGTGACCACAAAGCAGACAACCCACACATTTCTCGGTATTACAATGCGGTGTGCGGGTTTTCTCGCTCCATTCCATCGCCTGGTGACCGCCGTCGTAACAGGAAATATAACAGCGTCCACAGCCAACACATTTATCAAGATTGATACGGGGATAGACAATATAACTGCGGTCTAAATCTTCCGCCGGGACAATATTGTTATTCGCCAGACCTACCATCTCCTGCAGCGAATCAAATCCCTGATCGGCGAGATAATGCGACAACCCGCTTGCCATATCTTCCACTATCCGATACCCGTACTGCATGATGCCGGTGGTCACCTGTAACGTTGCTGCGCCGAGCAATAAAAACTCAGCCGCATCCTCCCAGGTTTCAATGCCGCCGATACCGCTGATTGGGAAATCGCACAGTTCTGGATGGGTGCGCATCTGCTGAATGAAGCGCAGGGCGATCGGTTTTACCGCTTTACCGGAATATCCGGAAATACTCGATTTTCCGTTAACGATCGGCATACCGATTTTCTGATTAAGATCGATATTGGTGATGGATTTAACGGTGTTAATCGCCGCAATGCCATCTGCGCCGCCGCGCTTCGCCGCCAGCGCCACTTCGCACATATCACCGATATTCGGCGTCATCTTCGCCAGCATTGGCAGCGTGGAACCCCGTTTCACTGCCCGACAATATTTTTCTACCAGCTCCGGGCTTTGCCCGACATCGCTACCCATCGCATGAGAAGTCATTTGCGGACAGGAGAAGTTACACTCGATCATATCCGCGCCAGCTTCTTGCACCAGGCGCGCCAGCTCCTCCCATTGCTGCTCATTTTCCCCCATGATCGAAGCGATCAATACTTTGTCCGGGTAATCTTCCTTCAGCTGACGCAGGGCGGCCAGATTCTCTTCCAACGGATGTTCAGCAATCTGCTCCATATTTTTGAAGCCGATAAAACCGGTATCTTCTTTCACCAGATGATCAAAACGCGGCGAGACTTCGTTGGCGATAAAAAAGCCGATCGTTTTAAACACCACGCCGCCCCAACCTGTGTCGTAGGCTTTGGCACACATCTCATAGCAGTTGCCTACAGGCGAAGAAGAGAGGCAGAACGGGTTGGGAAACTTCACGCCGCAAAAAGTAATCGAAAGATCTTTCGTTAACATGAGCAAGCTCCCTCTAAATAGTGATGAATCGCCTCGGCGGCTTCTTTCCCGGTTTTCACGGCATAGACCACGGTTTTGTCACCCTCAACAATATCGCCAGCAGCAAAGACTTGCGGATCGCGGGTCTGATAATTTTGTGTTTTGATGGTGTTACGCTGCGGCTCTAACTCCGCAAAGGCATCCAGTCTGGCATGCTGACCGACGGCGAGAATAATTTTATCTGCCGCCATCGTCAGTTCGCCCGGTAACCGTACATGCTTAAACGTGACTTTATTGCCTTCCACGGCTACTGGCGTGAATCCATCGATGATCGAAACGCCCAGCTCCCGGGCGCTGGCAAACTCTTTTTCGCTTGCCGGAAACTCATCTAACTCTTCACGCGCTACGCAGGTTACCGCCTGACAGCCGAGAACTTTCAGCGTGCTGGCTACGTCCATCGCGACATCACCGCCGCCGATAATTAATGCGCTTTGTGGAATGCTGATATCGCCTTGCGCCTGTCGTACACGTTGCAGGAAGTCGACGGCAATCTCAACGTCACTATGCTCAAACAGCGGTAGCCCGGAACCGCTTGATAACCCCACGGTGACCAGTACCGCGCGGTTTTCTGCTTTCAGCTGCTCAAGGGTGAGTGTGTTACCGACTTCGTTGTTGCACTTAATGGTCACGCCCATTTTTTCAATACGGGCGATCTCTGCATCCAGCACTGATTGCGGTAACCGGAATTGCGGAATACCGTTACGCAACCAGCTACCGGGGTGCGCTTCTTTCTCATAAATCGTGACGTCATAACCCTGGTTTGTCAGTGTTACACTGGCCTGCAATCCGGCAGGACCTGCGCCAATAATCGCGACTTTGCCGAGCGTTTTAGTACCGGGCTGATAAATTTCCATCCCAGTTTGTTGTTCAAAATCAGTAACAAAACGCTGTAAGCGACCGATATCAATGGGAGTATCAACACCGGCACGGGTACAACCGCTTTGACATAATTTCTCCGTCGGGCACACTCTGGCACAAACGGCACCGAGGGCATTATTTTCGCGAATTGTCTCGGCAGCGCCTTTAAAATTACGAAAGTAGATTGAGCGAATAAATTTCCCCGGATCGGTCTGTGCCGGGCAAGCCTGACTACAGGGAGCGTCATGACATAATAAACAGCGAGAGGCTTCTTTAATCGCCAGTAAAGGCGTAAAAGCCGGAGTGAGTTCATCCAGATAATTTTGTTGCGGCATGTGATCTTCCTTAATGCTATGAGTAATTAAGGCGAACGCTAAATATACTCGTCATACTTCAAGTTGCATGTGCTGCGTCTGCGTTCGCTCACCCCAGTCACTTACTTATGTAAGCTCCTGGGGACTCACTCACTTGTCGCCTTCCTGCAACTCGAATTATTTAGAGTATAAATATTGCGTGCTGATATTAAGGCTATGCGCGTGGGGAAATTTATACTGTGAAAGGATTCACAAATAGCTGCGGTTCAGAATGTTATATCCGCAGCTTATTGAGTGAAGTAATAATTATTCTCAATAATTAACAGAAAAGAGAAAATATTAACGATAGAAAATAAGATAAACAATCATGCCGATAGATAAAATTCCGAAGCCGATATATGCCACCATATAAGCGAAAAAGAGTCCGGGATTTTTTGCTCGCCAGACATACACCGGTTCCGGTGCATTTTTAACCCGTTTATCAATCGCGCCTGCGCGCCAGCCTTTCCATGCTTCGCGGAAACAAAATATCGGAATAAGGAAAAAAACGGCAACGACAAAAAACTGCTGTACATCCATAACTACTTTCCTTGTTTCTTTTGTAATTCAAGTAACTGTTCGGGTGTGACGGCGGGATACCCCTGCGCATCTTCCGGCACCTGGTGCATAGCCGGAATAGGGACCAGCGGCCCTAAAAAACGCGGTTCACGTTTAAAAATATAAAGGTCAGCCAGCGCACCGAAACGGGCGGCAAATTCGCGAATACGTACTGACAGCATATCTTTCGGTGACGGTACGGCATAACACTGAGCCTGAATCCCCATATGCAGCGCAATAAATAATGCCCGCTCACAGTGGAAACGTTGGGTGATAATAATGAAATCATTAGTATCGAAAACTTTGCGTGTACGCACGATGGAATCCAGCGTACGAAAGCCTGCGTAATCGAGAACAATATCTGATGGGTCGACACCAGCAGCGATTAAATCTTTGCGCATGGTCATCGGCTCATTATAACTTTGCAATGCGTTATCGCCGCTCAGTAATAGATAATTTACCTTACCGCTGTTATAGGCATTAATCGCTCCTTGAATGCGGTAGCGATAATACTGATTAATTACGCCAGTACGATAATATTTTGCTGTTCCGAGCACCACACCGACCTGGCGGTAGGGGAGATCCTGCAATTCGTCGTAGATATAAGGCGCGGTTTTCCAGCTCATCCAGCGATCGAGGCCGAGCACAGTCAACAGCAGCAAGCCGATCAGGACTAACAGGCTGAGGAACACGCGCTTTAACATGCAGGAGACTCGATCTAAGGAAAATTTCCATCAGGCTACTTTACCCGCTGGTTTTGCGCAAGAAACGGCAAACTGTTTGCCGGGAATTTCGACACCAGGAGAGGGCTGGCAAGCCGGACAAGGCGTTCACGCCGCATCCGGCACCAGGCTTAAGCGAGAAGCACTCGGTCGATACTGTGACAGCCGAGAGCTTTCAGCGTTGCGGAGGTGGCATCCCACTGAATCAACGGCGCATCGGCGTTTTCTGCCAGAACCGCGCGCTGGATATCCGGGTAATCATAACCCTTGAGATTCAATAGAATTAACGCTCCCTGCAACGGTGGCAGAGTCGGGTTGAATGCGGCGTTTTCAGCGTAGCTGCCGCTGAAAATACGACCGTCTTTACATTCCAGCGCGACACCGCTTGGCGACTTACTGTAAGGCATGTGCGAACGGTTTGCCGCTGCAATCGCCGCCTGAGAAAGCGCATCACCAGTCAGCGCATAGCCGTGATCCTGCTCGTCCATCAGCAGCGTTTTAATCTCCAGATCTTTCGGCCCAAAGGCATCCGGCAGATAGTCACGCAGCGCGTGTGCCTCGCGGCCCGGCAGATGAATACGCAGATCCAGACCGCTGTTCAGTTCATTCATAAACTGACGGCAGTGACCACAAGGCGTGTAGTTAACGGTGATGGCTGCAAGCGCTTTTTCACCACTCAACCAGGCGTGGCTGATCGCGCTTTGTTCGGCATGAACGGTTTGCTGCATTGTCGCACCAATAAATTCCATATTGGCACCGAAATACCAGGTTCCGCTCACACCGCGCGCAATTGCGCCAACATTAAAATTCGACAATGGCGTACGCGCACAGGCCGCCGCCAGCGGAAGTAGTGCGAATGCCAGCGCGTCTTCGTCCAGCCCCGTTGCGCTCTTCAGCGATGAGACTTGCTCCCCGGTCAACAAAGCGGGGAAGTACTTGTCTGCCAGAATAGGTTCCAGTGCAGATTGCAAGTTATCCGCAAGTTGGGCAAAAGCGGTTTGAAAACGTGGATGCATGGCGTTGCCTCATAATCATGTAATGGGATAACAGTTTACGAACCCGTTAAGGCTTTATATGTGATCTGAATCTCATTAATTATGCAACGCGTGAAACTTACATCAAAAATGCGCGACGCATCGCAAATTTTAGCCCATTACTGCCAGAATAATCGGGAAAAGGAACGGTGCGATCAGCGAAGTAATTATCCCGCATAACACCAGCGCTAGCGAACTAAATGCACCTTCCTGATAATCCAGCTCGGCGCAGCGCGCCGTACCGAGGGCGTGCGAGGCAGTCCCCATTGCCAGACCGCGCGCAGCTTTGGTACGAATACGCATCGCATTAAGCAATGTATGGCCAAATACCGCGCCGAGGATGCCGACGAAAATCACGCAAACTGCGCTGATTGCCGGAATACCGCCAATACTGCCGCCAACCGCCATTGCAATAGGCGTGGTGACTGATTTCGGCAGGATTGACGCGGCGATTTCCGGTGAAGCGCCCATCAACAATGCCACGGAAGTCCCCGTCACCATCGCAACCACGCTGCCGATAAAACAGATGGTGATGATCGATTTCCAGCGCGCGCGGATCTGGTGTAGCTGCTCATATAAAGGATAGGCCAGCGCGACGACCGCCGGTTGCAGCAGATCGTTTAGCACTTCGCTACCTTTAAAGTAGCTGTCGTAAGAGATGCCGGTCAGCATTAAAAAAGGAATGATCACCACCATTGCTACCAGCAACGGGTTAAGCAGGGGAAACTTATACCGTGCCGCCAGTTTGCGGGCGGCAAAAAAGACAATCAACGTCAGCGGTAATGACCACCAGATATTCGCCATCATTCTTCTGATCCTTTCTGACCTACGACTTTACGTTCACCGTGTACCAGTTGTGAACTCCAGCTCACCACCAGAAAAACCACCAGCGTACTGACAGCACAGGAAACCACTACCGGGCCAAACTGCGCGCGGAGCAAATCAAAATATTGCATGACGCCTACGCCAATCGGCACAAACAATAGCGCCATATAGCGAATCAGTACGTAGCACCCCGGATTGACCCATTTCGCCGGAAGAATTTGCAAGGCCAGCAGGACAAACAGGATCAGCATCCCGATGATGCTGCCCGGAATGGTTACCGGTAGCAGGGAAGCAATGAAAATGCCTGCATACAGGCAGGCATAAATCAGGACGAAAGCGCGTAAATATTGCCAGATAATGTTCAGTGTCTTACTCATAATCAACACCCCAGATGAGATGGATTCATCATACAATTAATTCGTAAAACGTGCTACCGATCACATTAAGAAATCAGCGCTTATTTTTTCGCTCCCCGGCATTACGCAATGCGCAACGAACTCAGGCATACATCAAGCATAGAGAGGGATTGCAGTTTGCAGCAATCCCTCTTTGTAGACCTTTAATCCGCTGACCATAGGCGCTAACATAGCGCCTCATTATTTTGCGGGTGATGATATGCGTGTGTTACTGGCACCGATGGAGGGAGTGCTTGACTCTCTGGTGCGTGAATTGCTGACCGAAGTTAACGACTACGATCTGTGCATCACCGAGTTTGTCCGCGTGGTGGATCAACTGCTGCCGGTAAAAGTTTTTCATCGCATTTGCCCTGAGCTACAAAACGCCAGCCGGACACCATCCGGTACGCTGGTGCGCGTGCAGTTGTTGGGTCAGTTCCCACAATGGCTGGCAGAGAACGCCGCCCGTGCGGTGGAATTAGGTTCCTGGGGCGTGGATCTCAATTGCGGCTGCCCGTCGAAAACGGTCAACGGTAGCGGTGGTGGGGCGACGTTACTCAAAGATCCTGAACTCATCTACCAGGGTGCAAAAGCGATGCGTGAAGCTGTACCGGCGCATTTGCCCGTCAGCGTGAAAGTGCGTCTGGGCTGGGACAGCGGTGAGAAGAAATTTGAAATCGCCGATGCGGTTCAACAGGCTGGTGCTACGGAGCTGGTGGTGCATGGACGGACAAAAGAGCAGGGTTACCGCGCGGAGCATATTGACTGGCAGGCGATTGGCGAGATTCGCCAGCGGCTGAATATTCCGGTGATTGCCAACGGCGAAATCTGGGACTGGCAGAGCGCGCAACAATGCATTGCGATCAGCGGCTGCGACGCAGTGATGATTGGTCGCGGGGCGCTCAATATTCCCAACCTGAGCCGGGTAGTAAAATATAACGAACCGCGAATGCCGTGGCCGGAGGTGGTTGCTTTGCTGCAAAAATATACCCGTCTGGAAAAGCAGGGCGATACCGGGTTATATCACGTTGCGCGGATTAAACAGTGGTTGAGTTATTTGCGTAAAGAATACGATGAAGCAACGGGATTATTTCAGCATGTTCGGGTGTTGAATAATTCCCCTGATATTGCAAGGGCTATTCAGGCAATTGATATCGAGAAACTCTAAAAAACCATAGTGATGTTTTTTGACAATGTGTTAGCTCTTTATCAATAGGCCGCACGGTTGTTTGGTGGCGTCAAAATTGCCGAGGCGTTCCCTGAAGGCCGGGGCAGCCCACATGGATGTGGGCTGAGGGCGCGTTTTACAGGGATGTTACCTCGCGCCCGACCCGGTAGCCGTAAGGGATAAGCCGAGGGCACCGCGCAGCGGCGATTTTGTTCGCCAGAGCCCGGGGGTGCAGGGGGCGGCGGCGATTGGCCGCCCCCTGCGCGCTCCTTGCGCCAGTGATTATATGAAGCAATGCACATGACAGGAGCGCAACAGGATGAGAGACTGAAATATTCTCGTTATTTTCGGACCTGATGACATTAATTAATTTTAAAATATCATCTTAAATACGCCAGTCACCACCAGTAGCCCAATCAGGAAAATAAACAATACAGCCCAGGTGATGCTGCCAACTTACTGATTTAGTGTATGATGGTGTTTTTGAGGTGCTCCAGTGGCTTCTGTTTCTATCAGCTGTCCCTCCTGTTCAGCTACTGACGGGGTGGTGCGTAACGGCAAAAGCACCGCCGGACATCAGCGCTATCTCTGCTCTCACTGCCGTAAAACATGGCAACTGCAGTTCACTTACACCGCTTCTCAACCCGGTACGCACCAGAAAATCATTGATATGGCCATGAATGGCGTTGGATGCCGGGTAACTGCCCGCATTATGGGCGTTGGCCTCAACACGATTTTACGTCACTTAAAAAACTCAGGCCGCAGTCGGTAACCTCGCGCATA